>NZ_DJGW01000114.1:2693-53504 GCF_002432845.1 Sphaerochaeta sp. UBA5836 | reverse complement strand
AATCTCCTTGAGATTGTAGAATACCAGACAGCTTTTCTTCTCTCGGTGCATGAAGTGATAGAGGGCGGAGAACACAAAGACGGCAACCATGAACGAGAAGGAAAGTATCAAGGAGAGCTCAACCCTGTCGGCCTTCAGCATCCGCACCGTGAAGAGGGAAACCAGCCAAATGGCGATAAAGGCGGAAACACAGTCTACAATGCCGTTGAAAACAGAATTCGGATGGTAGGCTTGCTTGGGACCGAAGGAATCGGCGTTGTAGTTGAAACGGAACGAAGTACCGTTCTTCAACTCCGCCTTGAAGCTCAGCTTCTGTACCGAATCTGCATGCTCGGCAATCTCCTGCACCTGGGTCTTGAATTCGGAAAATGCGCGTTGTAGGTCTTCCATGGTCAACTCCAGAATTTGTCGGTCTTGATTTCTCGAATCAAGGCTTCGATTCGTATGCCAAGCTCATCAAGAATGCTCTGACAAGCCTTGTCTCGGTCCACCTCGGCCAACGAAAGAGCCGCTTTGAACTCCATCGGTTTTCCGATATTTGCATAGTAGTTGCGGCTTACCACCGTCATGGTTCTGCCGGCAGTCCTGCTCATCTTGTTTTTCACCCGTCGCTTGGGGGCGATGAGCCCGATGGGGATGACAGGGCAGGGATGGGAAAGGTATATCTCTGCGATGCCCCGTTTGAAAGCCATCAAGGTCTCTTGGGTGTTCAATCCGCCTTCGGGGAAAATGTACACACTCTCTCCTTTTTGCAGGTATGATACCGCCTTTGCAACCACCTGTTTGCGATCTTCCTTGGTGAGAGCCGGAATCTGTTCAGTCCATCCTAGGAACGACCCTACAACAGGAATCCCGAAACCGGGTCCGATGACGATATGCAGCACATCATCGGACAAGGTGGTCACAAAATGCACATCGCTGCTGCTGAAATGGTTGGAACAAAAAATCTTCGGACCGCTTGGAAGCTCGCACTCCTGCCAGGTTTGGAAATCGTAGGAGAGTGCGAGAATGATTTTCACCACCTTGCGGTAGGTGCGATGTAAAAAGAGGCGAAACACATTCATGGTGATGAGGCCTTGTAGGTAGGAAGCCAGAGCATCCGATTCAGGGTCGGATCGTACACCTGATGGGCTTTGATATCATACACATTCTCAAGAAGGCTTTCGGTGAACACCGTTTCGGTGGAACCGTATGCGACAACCTTTCCTTGTTGCAGCACCAACGCTGTTTGGCTGTAAATCTGCACCAGCAAGAGATCGTGCAATACACATACTACCGTATAGCCTTTCTCCACCAAACGGCAGAGCAGTTCCATGATCGAACGCTGATGCTTGACATCCAGATGGTTGACCGGCTCATCGAGCAACAGAATCTTTCCCTGTTGGCAGAGGGCGCGGGCCAGCAGGACGCGCTGTAGTTCGCCTCCGCTTAGTTCGGTTACCAGCTTGTCCTTGAGATGCACGATATCGCATTCCAGCAAGGCTTGTTCAACGCTGTGGTTGCTGTCCTCACCCCCATAGGCATATCGCCCCATGCTGACTGCTTCGGTGACAGTGAAGGCATAGTCGAGCTTGCCGTTCTGGGCGACAAAACCCAGTTGCTTTGCCAGATCCTTTTGACTGAGGGAAGCCACGTTGCGACCTTCGACCAAGACGTTTCCTGCTGCAGGCTTCAAATGTTTGTAGATGAACTTGAGCAGCGTCGATTTGCCGCTCCCATTGGGACCTGTCAGAGCGATGAACGTGCCTCTTGGCAGCTTCAGGTTCAAATCTTCAAAGACAGGATGGGTGTCATAGCCTCCACCCAGGTGTGAAAACTCAAGGCTATCCATAGAAGTACCTCCCGCGGTGAAGCAGGTAGAGGAAGAGGGGAACACCCAACATGCTGGTTATGATTCCCACTGGAAGTTCTCCCGAGGGAAGCAGAATCCTGGAAATGGTATCGCTGGCAAGCAGAAGCAAGCCGCCGAGCAGGCTCGAGGGAAACAACAGCTTCTGATGCTTGGGGCCGATTATCAGGCGGGTGGCATGGGGTGCCATCAGGCCGATGAAGCCGATGACTCCATAGTAGGATACGCATAAGGCGGTGGCAAAGGAAGCAAGCAGCAAAAAAAGCAGGCGGGTCCTTCTCACGGAAAGTCCTCCCGCCCGTGCTGAAAGCTCGTCAAGCAGGAGCATGTCCATGCTCTGGTGATTCAAGGAGAGTGGAATGAACAAGATGATCCATGCAAAAAGAACAACAACAACTTGCCCATAGGTGCTCGATGAGAAGCTTCCCAAGGTCCAGAAAAGGATTCTCTGGTATTGTTCCTTGTGCAGGAACATGAGCAGCGTCATTGCAGCGGAGAGAATGTAGTTCACCGCAACACCGGTGAGCAGCAAGGTGGTGCTGCTGCTTTTGCGTCTGGAGGCCAGGGCTACGATGAAAAGCGTGGTTCCAAGAGCACCAACCAATGCACTCACAGGCAGCCCCAACAGCGGTGCAAGGCCGATGAAGAGGGCTACCGCCACACCGAAGGATGCTCCCGAACTGATGCCTAAAATGAAGGGATCGGCCATGGGATTGCGCAACGCTGCCTGGAAAACCGCTCCGCTGAGCCCCAGGATTGCACCGGTAAGAAAGGATGAGAGAATTCTGGGAAGCCTGAGCTGAAGGATGATATAGGCTTTATTGGCGGATGCGCCTTTTCCCAGCAGGATGGCCACGGTGTCGGAGAGCTTGATGTTTGAAGGTCCCAAAGTCAAAGAGAGGAGCATGAGGGCCAAGGCTGTGCCTGCCAGGACGGGGACCAGCATCCGCTTCATTGCGCCTGCTCCTGATGGATGAGAACAAAGAGTTCTGCAAGCGCCTTGGCACTGCGGGGGCCCTGCCTGCTGATGAGGTCTGCATCGAAGAGCCTGATGCTGCCGCTGAGGTCGGCATACGGCTTGGTAGTGGTAAATTCCTTGAGCGTCTGTTCTCCCGTCTCTCCCCATCTCGGGGATAGCAGAATGACCTGCGGATCGTGGGCCATCAACAGTTCCTTGCTGTATGTCCAATTTTGGGCATCATCGGCAATATTGATCCCCCCTGCAAGCCAGACCATCTCGCTGAGAAACGTATCTTTGGTTGCACTTGAATCGAACGAACCAAAATCCAGGACGATATATACCGTGGGTTTTGGCAAAAGTTCTGCTTTCTGTACAATGGTACGAACATCGTTTTGCATGTTTAGGATCATCAATTCACCTTCCGCCTGTCTGCCGACCCTGTTTGCTATCTCACGAATGAGGGTATAGGTACCTTGAAAATCCTGTTGTGTTTCGAGGGCAAGTACATCGATACCGGCTTTCTGTACGGAAGAAAGAAATTGTTCCGGTACAAAAGCACTGCTGATGACAAGATTCGGTTCCAGCGAAAGCAGAGTCTCAAGCGAAGGGTTGTACAACGTACCCACCGAAGGAAGGGCGGCAGCCTCTTGAGGGTAGTTGCAGTAGTCGCTTCGACCGACCAGCAATGATCCGGCATCCAAGGCATACAAGGTCTCCGTTACATTGGGAGAAAGGCTGACGATCCGCAAACTCTCTTGTTGTGCCGGTTGTTCCTGGGCTCCTCCCGCTGCCAGACGGGGGATGACAAGACAGAGAAACAGTGAGAAAACGAGAAGCAGGTGCTTGAAAGAATTGCTGTGCATAACGCCCCTTGTAACACGGGCATGGAACATACCCTGACCTATACTCCGTAGGCCGTCGGAAATTATCCAATGTCAGGTCTCCTGGCTCAGGCATACCCAGAATCTGCGACTTCCCGCATGCATTGCAATGCAGTGTCTTTTTCAGCAGATTCCCAGCCTCTACAGTGGCGGGACCGCAGGGGCTTGAACCCCTTTCCCTTGGCATGGACAAGCCTATCCTACGGAGTTGTTCATCCATCTGTCAAGAGTTGCCGTGGTTGACCACAACCGACCTCTATATTACTATCCGGCCTATGAAGTACAACCAAATTGAGATCTATACCGATGGTGGGTGCCTAGGCAATCCAGGTCCCGGCGGGTGGGCGTATGTATTGAAGGCTGATGGTGTTTTTGAGAAAGAGGCCAGCGGAAATGAACGGAACACCACAAACAACCGCATGGAACTCACCGCGGTAATCGAGGCGTTGAAAGCGTGCCAGGCGCTCGGCGCTGAGGCAATTGTGATCAACACGGACAGCCAGTATGTGAAGAACGGCATCACCGGTTGGATCAAGAATTGGAAGGTCAACGGTTGGCGGACGGCTTCAAAGGATCCGGTGAAGAACAAGGAGTATTGGGTGGAGCTGGATCGTCTTAATGCAAGTCTTCCCGTCCATTGGAACTGGGTGAAAGGCCATGCAGGCATCGAGGGAAATGAGCGGTGCGACCAGTTGGTCCGCCAAGCGATGGAAGGCCTGGTATGAAAGGCCGTGATGTGAAGCTTTGGGACTTGTACCTCTCGTTCTTCAGAATCGGCGGGCTCACCTTCGGCGGCGGATATGCCATGCTTCCCATGCTTCAGCGGGAGGTCATCACCAAACATGGATGGGTGACCGAGGAAGAAGTGCTGGACATCTATGCCATCGGCCAATGCACACCGGGCATCATTGCCGTAAATACCGCTACGATGATCGGCTACCGCAAGCGGGGCATCCCGGGAGCAATCGTTGCGACCTTGGGGGAAGTGAGCCCATCGCTGATCATCATCTCCATCTTGGCAACGGTCCTGTTACATGTGCAGGATATAATCTGGGTCCAACGGGCGTTTGGAGGGATCAGGGTCGCCGTATGCGCCCTCATAACCCAATCGGTGATTACCCTCGCCAAGAAAAGCCTGATTGATGTTCCCACCATCCTGCTCTATCTGGCCGTAGTGATTTCTACGTTCTTCTTTGCCCTTTCCCCGATTCTGATAGTCCTTTTCGCCATCTTTTTCGGCCTCTGCGTGCAGGCAGTGAAACGGAGGGCCTCATGATATATCTTCAGTTGTTTTGGGAGTTCTTCAAAATCGGGCTCTTTTCCATCGGCGGAGGTCTGGCAACCCTGCCGTTTCTCTATGCGCTTGCAGAAACCCATCCTCATTGGCTGGCAGCCAAACAAATAGCCGACATGATCGCTGTCAGCGAATCGACCCCTGGGCCGATCGGCATCAACATGGCGACCTTTGCAGGATATCAGGCGGCTGGATTGGCCGGTGGCTTGATCGCCACCTTGGGTGAAATTACGCCCAGTGTCATCATCATTATCTTTATTGCTCGTTTTTTGGGAAGATTTGACAAGAACCTGTATGTCAAGGATGCGTTCTATGCTCTCAGACCTGCAGTGGTCGGCCTGATCTCGTATGCCGGTCTGATGTTGTTGTCGGCAACGGTTTTTCCCGATCAGGGGTTCAAGTTGAAGGAAGCCGTACTGTATGCAGTTCTTGTTGTTCTGGTGTTGCGGTTCAAAAAGGTGCATCCCTTGCTCTGGATTGTCCTCGGAGCTAGTGCGGGCCTTCTGTTTGTTCTTCCTTCGTAATAAACGAGAGGGCGCGTGCATACCAACTTTCTTTGCCTGCAAGCTGACTGAGCACAGCAAGGGCCCGCTTCTCATAAGCTTTGACATTGAGTAAGCCAAGGGCGAGACGTTCTGCTGTTTCTCTCTCGTTCCAGCGAAGCGCTGCTTCCATCACCTCGGCCTGTGTTTCATAGGAGCCCGGATCGATGGCAAACAGGCGTTCATACGTTTCCAACGCTTTCTTGTACTGTGATTGTTCACTATAGGCTTGGGCCTTGAGAAGCAAAAAGGAGAGGTTGAAGTCAAACTCACCAAAGGCTTCTTCGCTGAGTTTGACCACCCTCTCATAGTCCCCCTCCAAAAAGAGGGACAAGAGATAGTTGTATCGATACGTGTGGTTGTCCTTGTCTTTCCCGCTTGCCTTCGCAAACGATGCACCGGCTGCCGAAAAATCACGGGCCATGAGTTGCTCATACCCCTCGGATGCAAGCCTTTCTGCCTGATAGGACCGGCAGGAAACGAGCAACAGTGAACAACCTAGAACCAGCAGCAACAGCTTTCTCATTAGTTTTCCAGTACAGTCTTCTCAATCTCCCTCACCTGTGAACGGTAGAGGTTGGTGATGGAACTGCCATAGTCGGCGATGAGCTGGATGATGTTGCGGGGGTTGTCATGCTCATCCTTGCCGTTGAGACGATCTCCGGCGTCACCGAGGCCCGGCAATATATAGGCGGCATCGTTGAGCACAGGGTCCATCCACAGTGTATAGACCTCGGCACCCTCGATGGCGCGTGCAATGCGCAAGGATCCCTTGAGTGCACTGATGACGTTGATGAATTTCACCGACTTGGGCTGTATCTTGTTGTCCTTCAGATATTTGACGATTGTTACCAGCGATCCGCCGGTGGCATTCATCGGGTCGGCAAAAATCAAGTCCTTTCCATCCAGGGATGCGAGATCGAAGTAGGATTTGTCCAAATCGAGGAAGTAATCCATGTTGGACTCCTTCTTTGAATCGTCACGCTTGATCTTGAACAGTGCGAACGGGGTGACAAAGTCGTTTGAAGAGTACTCCTGAATCTCCTTGCTGAGAATCATGCTCGGCAGAAGGGCGCCTCTGAGCATCACGCACATGACACTGTTGTGAATGAAAGAGTCAACATCGGGAATCCGGTGTACTGCATAATTGCGTACCGGATCGGTCACCGGAGTCTTGGTGATGATCGATCGTTTGGTGGGTAGGGCGGCATCGGCATAGACATGGGAGAAGAGCATCTCGTAGGCACGCTGGATGTAGTACAAGAATTCTTCATGTTCGGTTGATGGATCGCGCAGCTTGGAGATAAGCCGGCTTGCCTGACCATGCTGTTCCCGAGGTGTCTCAAACGAGTAGACGTGGATGTTCGGCTCCTCTTGGCAGATGTTTTTCAGAAAGCGACCAATCTCACCGGCGCTTCCAACCAATCCTTTCCGAGCTTCCTCAAGCTGCATCACATCGCTGGCTGTCTCTAAAATGGAACAGTAGTGAACAGACTTCTTGTAGAGTTCATCGGCATGGGCGATTTTCTCTTTATCTGTTTCCTTGAGATACCCGTCAAGGTCTGTGGCATGAAGGACAATTTTATTCATCAGTGCTTTTCTCCTGTATCGATAGGGATTCTACCCGATGCCTGCGCTTTATACAAGGAAAGAGTGAACCCTTGGCACAAGCAGCTGTCACCGTTTTTTGCATCATCTCTCGATATTTTCTGCAGCAGTGGTGCAAAAATGGGTCGATTATGCTAGCATGGTTGCATCTTCTGTTGTGAGGTGAACCATGAATCTAGTATTTCTCGGCCCTCCGGGTGCCGGAAAAGGGACCATAGCGTCCGAAGCAAAGAATCACTTTGACATCCCCCATATCTCCACCGGGGATTTGTTTCGCAGCCACATCAAGGGCGGCACCGAGTTGGGAAAACAGGTACAAGCTATCCTGGCAAGCGGCGAACTCGTTCCTGACTCCGTCACCATCGCCATGGTGGAGGAGCGTTTCAAACAGGACGACGCCCAAAAGGGTTTCATTCTAGACGGTTTTCCCAGGACCATCGCCCAGGCGGATGCCCTTGCGAAAATGAAGAAAGTGGATAAAGTGGTGAATTTCGTGCTCGACCGGCAGCAGATAGTTTCGCGTCTCAGCGGAAGGCGTGTGTGCAAGTCAACGGGAAGGTCCTACCACATTCTCTACAATCCTCCCAAAGTCGAGGGAATCGATGATGAGACCGGTGAAGCGTTGATCCAGCGTGATGACGACAAACCCGAAGCGATACTCAACAGGCTTGCAGTCTATGAGGCTCAGACTGCACCTCTTATCGAGTACTACCGGGCGCGTAATCTTCTGCTTGACATTGACGCATCTCCCTCACCCCAAGAAGTGCTCTCTGCTTTGATCGAGGCTCTGGGCAAGTAGGTTACAGCCTTTTCAGCGATTCCCGCCTGATGATGCGGTAGGGGATTTCCATATGGACGCTCTCCAAGGTCTCCTTGTTGATCATAGTAAACAAGGCTTCTGCGGCGAGGCGTCCCTTTTCTTTTGCAGGCTGGTCGACGGTGGTCAGCTGCGGTACGATGTAAGAACTCTCATCTATGTTGTCGAACCCTACTATGGAAATGTCATCGGGAACACGGAGTCCTGCCTGGTTGCATGCAAGGATGCAGCCGATTGCCACAATGTCACTCATGGCAACCACGCACGTCGGCCTGTTCTCCAATGCAAGGATGGTTTTCCCGATCCTGATCCCGTCCTCCATCGTGCACTCACTGACCAAAACCTGTGATGCATCCAGGGCAAGACCGGCTTCAGCCATGGCCCTGCGATAGCCGCGCATGCGTTTATTCGGTACACTTTCCGCCTTGGCCGGCGATGCAAAAGCATCCTCTGAAAGACTGACAAAGGCGATATTTCGATGACCGGCTTCCAAAACCATGTGCATCATCTCATAACAAGCCTGCTCGTCGTCGATATTGACGCTGGGCATCTGCGCATCGGGCGTGCCGTCAATGGTCACATAGGGGAGAAGGCGGGTCTGCATGACCGAAACGATTTCCATTTCCACCTGCATGCCCATGGTGATCAGTCCGTCTACGGCGGCGTTGCGCACCGCCTCGGTGATGCTCTTGTGCAGCGGGGGGATGAGGGTGAGGGTGTAGCCGTACTTTTCACAGACGTTGCCGATACCCAAAACCACCTGCAGCGTATAGGGGTTCTGCAGCGAGAACTGTACAACCTGGGGCAGGAGGAAACCGATGCTCAGATGACGGCGCAGCGAGAAGTTTCTCGCCATGGGGTCGGGGATGTAACCCAGTCTCTCGGCGGTTTCCAGAATCTGGCGGCACGCTTTCTCGCTGATTCGGGAAGGGGCGTTGAATGCAAAGGAGACCGCTGTCTTTGAGTACCCGCTTTCACGGGCTATATCCTTGATCGTCGGTCGCTTTGATACTGTCGAGTTCTCTTCCATTTTCATCCCGCCCTTATAGATTCACATATCCTGGCACAATTTGTACACCAAGGAAACCGTACCGGTTGCATCTGGGAACATGATTGTATACACTCATCCTAAACCGGTTTTCCTCATCAGTCAACGGTTAAGAGAGGCAGCCTATGGATTCGAATGCTTGGAAACGTGGAGTAGACAGTACCGTCTCCTCCGTCTATGTAGAGCCGCTGTTCCCCAAGAAAGGAGAGCAGGTGACCATACGAATACAAACCGGGGCGACCGATCACCTGCTTGGCGTGCGACTGGTCAGTTTCCAGCTTGGCAGGGAGAAGCAGGTTGTCATGCAAAACGTGCAGACATCTCCGTATTGTCTTTATGAGGGCTCGTTTCAGATAGTGGATGAACTCGTCTTTTGGTACTTCTTCCTGGAAGCCGAAGACCGTGCGTATTCCTATAGTGTTGCAGGCTTGAAAGCCTCGGTGCCCCCTCTGCGGGAGTGCTTTTCCCTGCGCCCCGACCTTGAGGAGGTTTCGTGGGTGGGCGGTGCCACCTGTTATCAGATTTTCCCTGACAGGTTCAAGAAAGGAGGAGAGCAGACCGGAGCGAAGCCGAACGAATACTCCTTTGACGGCGGGACGGTGAGTGTGCACTCCTTTGATGAAGAGCCGCTTGAATATGAGGACGGACGATGTCTCGATTTCTTCAACGGTGATCTGCAGGGCATCGAGGAGAGCCTCGACCATTTCAAAAAGCTTGGCGTCGATACGTTGTATCTGAACCCGATCGGCAGGTCACGCACGACACACCGTTATGACTGCATTGACTTTTTTCATGTCGATGAGAAATTGGGAGGTGATGAGGCGTTCGCCCAGCTATGCAAGGCGTTGCATGACCAGGATATGAAAATCATCATCGACATCTCCATAAACCATACAGGAACCGAACATCCCTGGTACAAGCGGGCTCAAGCAGATCCAAACAGCAGGGAAGCAGGCTTTTACTACTTCAATGAGGATGGTTCGGCTTCATGTTGGCAGGATGTCCCCTCTTTGGTGCAGCTCAACTACACCAGTGAAACGCTGCGTGATGTCATGTATCGATCACCTGATTCGGTGATGAGATCCTTTTTGCGGCCTCCTTATCTTCAGGACGGCTGGCGCCTGGACGTCGCCAGTGAAGTTGGAAGAAGAGGCAAGGACCAGATGTGTGAAGAAATCTGGAGGGAAGTACGCAAGGCGGTGAAGAGAGAGAACCCGCAGGCGTATCTGGTAGGTGAAGATTGGGTTGATTCCACACCGTTCTTGCAGGGCGACATGTGGGATGCAACCATGAATTATCTGGGAAGCAGCCGTCCTATGCGGTCGTGGATGGGGGAGACCGACCGGTATCTGACGAACGGATGGGGTCATCAGCCTGCAAAGACACGTCCTTTCACCGGGACGGAGTTCGCCCAGGCTTTGCAAAGCCACTTGACATCCATGCCTGCCCAAATGCTCGGCATGCAGATGAACCTTATCAACAGCCACGATACCCCCAGGCTCTACAACAACAGTGAACTGTTCAACTGGCCGTTGTATCGTGGACTGCTCCGTCTCTTATACCTGCTGCCGGGAATGCCCAACATCTATTATGGTGAGGAAATTGCGCTAAAAGGACCGTATGGCTCGGTTGAACGTGCACGATATCCCATGCAGTGGAATGAAGCAGCGTGGAATCATGACTTTTTCGACCTCTATATCCAACTGGGAAGCTTGCGCAAACGGTATCGTAGGACATTGAAGGAGGGAAGCTGGTCGATACTTGCCAGCGGCGATCAGTATCTGGCTTTTGCCAGGTATGACAGCAAGCTTGCCCTTGTGTGTGTACTCAGCCGTGCAGAAACCAGTACCACGGTGAGCATTTCCAATTCCATGCTCTGCCTCTCTGAATTGGTAGAGAGTATGGGTGGGGATGTTGGTATCGGATCTGAGCACATGCAGGTCGACCTTGGTCCCTTTGAATCCATGCTGTTTGTTGCAAAACGCTGACATCCATCTTCGGAATGCAACAAATATGTGAAAATGTGTTGCATCCTGCTTGCTTTCTTTCCGTATTCTGGTCACAATGGATTGCCAAAACCCTCTCAGGAGTTCCGTAATGGCCTACATTTTTGACGAACCATCCAGAACATTCAGTGAATACCTGCTCGTCCCAGGATATTCGGATACCAAGTGCATACCTGCAAACGTTTCGTTGAGGACCCCGCTGGTCAAATATCATAAGGGCGGGCAACCCTCATTGCACCTGAACATTCCCCTGGTGAGCGCCATCATGCAATCAGTCAGCGGGGAACAGATGGCCAAGGCGCTGGCAAGGGAAGGGGGCTTGAGTTTCATCTACTGCAGCCAAAGCATTGAGGACCAGAGTGCAATGGTGGCGAGAGTCAAATCCTTCAAGGCGGGTTTTGTTCCCTCCGATTCCAATCTCCGGCCCGAACAGACGCTCAAGGACCTGATCGCCCTGAAACAAGCAAAAGGGCATTCTACAATCGCCGTCACCGATGACGGGAGTGCCAACGGCGTCCTGTTGGGAGTAGTCTCATCTCGTGATTGGCGGCCGAGCAGAATGAGTGAAGACACCCCTGTTTCCTCATTCATGACCGGCTTTGAACGCTTGGTCTACGCCCGGGAGGGTGTGACACTCTCTGAGGCGAATGACATCATCTGGGAACATAAGCTGAACAGTCTGCCGATTGTCGATGAGTCAAACCGCCTTCGCTTCTTTGTATTTCGCAAGGACTATGAGAGCCACAAGGAAAATCCGAATGAACTGCTGGACAAGCAGAAACGATATATTGTCGGTGCCGGCATCAACACCCGCGATTACGAAACCCGGGTTCCGGAACTGGTGAAAAGCGGGGCCGATGTATTGTGCATCGACTCTTCGGAAGGTTTTTCAGAGTGGCAGAAGCGCACCCTTTCCTGGATCAGGGACAAGTACGGCGACTCCGTCAAAGTCGGAGCGGGCAATGTGGTCGATCGTGAAGGATTCCTGTTTCTTGCAGAGAGCGGGGCCGACTTTGTGAAGGTCGGCATCGGCGGCGGCTCGATTTGCATCACCCGTGAGACAAAGGGAATCGGCAGGGGACAGGCGACCGCCCTGATTGAGGTCGCCAAGGCCAGGGACGAGTACTTTGAAAGAACCGGTGTGTATGTACCGATTTGCAGTGACGGAGGCATAGTGCATGACTACCACATGACGCTCGCCCTTGCCATGGGAGCCGACTTCTTGATGCTTGGCAGGTATTTCGCCCGGTTCGATGAGAGTCCGACCGAGAAGGTGAATGTCAAGGGCTCCTATATGAAAGAGTATTGGGGAGAAGGATCTGCACGGGCAAGGAATTGGCAACGATACGACCTTGGCGGGGACGGAAAGCTGAGTTTTGTCGAGGGTGTCGATTCCTATGTTCCCTATGCAGGGCCGCTGAAGGACAATGTGCAGCTGTCGCTGGGCAAAATCACCTCAACCATGTGCAACTGTGGAGCTTTGAGCATCAATGAGCTGCAGCAGAAGGCCAGGCTGACGCTGGTCTCCTCCACCTCGATCATTGAAGGCGGGGTACACGATGTCTTGCTCAAGGATTCCAACGATATTCCCAAAAAGTAAGATTCTTGCAACACATAAGCTCGATGTTCTCAAGGCTGAAGGGGAGCATTGGATTCGTCTGCTTGGCTGCTTTGCGCGCTTTTCTCTTCCTGTCCGGCAAGAGGGGAGGTTGTGGTTTCCATCTCCTTGAACCTGTCATGCATCGGCCACAGCTTCATCCAAGCCCATTGCAGACAATTGACTCTAGGCGGTTGACATCACTTCAACCTTTATGATACGTTCACTTTCGTCGGCCGGATAGCTCAGCGGGAGAGCGGTTGCCTTACACGCAACTGGTCGGGGGTTCAAATCCCTCTCCGGTCATCAACGTACCTTCGGGTACGTTTTTTGTTGTATGACGTTGCCTCTCTGTTTGAGATTGGGTATAGTGTCCTAGCGAGGTTTGGCAATGCAATTAGATCTATTCATCTGTTATTTCTTTTGCTACGCTGTCATTGGGTATATTATAGAGGTGCTCTACTGCTCTTTCTATGAAAAGCGGCTGGTCAACCGTGGATTCCTGCATGGCCCGTATCTGCCGATCTACGGCTTTGGTTCACTGATCATCCTGCTGCTTTTCCAAAACAAGACCACCCATCCGCTTCTTGTTTTTGTCCTTACCTTCATCCTGACCAGCATGCTCGAGTATGTGACAAGCTATTTGCTTGAACGCCTGTTCAACGCAAAATTGTGGGATTACAGTACGTATCGCTTCAATCTTCACGGCAGGGTTTGCCTGCTCAACTCAACCTTGTTCGGTCTCTTGGGATTGCTCGTGATCTACGGCATACATCCATTCGTATCGGAAGTGATACAAAGCATGGAGCCTCGTCTTCTCAATACGTTGTCCACCGCAATCGTGGTGGTTGTCAGCATCGATGCCACAAGCTCCGTTTTCCAGATGGCCGCCTTCCAAAAGCAGCTTGGTGACTTCAGGCAGAAAGCAAAGGAAATCGAGGAGCGGCTTGGTCTGCTCAAACTTTCCGGCAACAAGCATCTGGAACAGCTTGCACTCCGGCTGGATGAAGAACTTGAGGAACTGAAGGTGCGTCTTGATTCAGCATCACGGAGAATATTGGATGCATTCCCGTCGATCACCAGTTCCAATGAAGAAAAACGCCTTCAGTTTGAGAACCTGAAACAGCATGCAAAAGAGTGGAGGCAGCTACGCAAGGCATTTACGAGGAGACATACAAAACGTGACTGATTTACAGAAGAACCACCAAGAGCTGCTGGCAGAACTGGAAAACGCAGCGCTCGCCTATGGAAGAAATCCTTCTGAAATCACCTTGATGGCGGTGAGCAAGACCCATCCGTTTGCGGCTATGAAGGAGCTTTATTCGTGCGGCCAGATGCTGTTCGGCGAGAATCGCGTACAGGAAGCAGAGCAGAAGCTGCCTCTTTTGCGCCCGGATGGCATGAACATACATCTGATCGGTCATCTGCAATCAAACAAGGCAAAAAAAGCTCTTGAACTTTTCGATGGGATCGATAGTGTTGATTCGCTCATGCTGGCACAGAAACTCGAAACACTCGCTTCCAAGCCTGTTCCCATCCTCCTGGAGTTGAAAACTGCTCCTGAAGAGAGCAAGAGTGGTTTTGAAAACGAAGATGCATTGTTTCATGCCTTGGATGAGATAGCCTGCTTTTCCAAGCTCAAGGTGCAAGGCTTGATGACCATCGGTCCCCTCTTGGGCAATGAGAAGGAGATACGCCGGTCTTTCTCGTTGTTGCGCACAACCTCCATTCGTGCAAAACAGCGATTCCCCCATCTTGATTTCTCCGTGCTGAGCATGGGAATGAGCTCTGATTTCAAGTATGCCATTGCTGAAGGTTCCACGCTTATACGGGTTGGTACCCGCCTGTTCGGAAAAAGGGAAGGATGATGCAAAAATTCGTTCTTACACTTTGCTTGGTTGTATTGTGTGCCTCCCTGCCGCTGGCCGCCGAGCCGCTGAAGGACTACGTTCCGTATGAGAAGGATGAGTTTCCTCTCTTCACCTACAAGCTTCGCCGCGCGGAGACCTTGTTTCTTGGATCGCTTGTGATTACCTTGCCTGTTGCAATGCTGGTGTACTCGGCCGCCCGGAAAACCAATTTGGTTCCCCCTCCGGGCAGTGAGTTGCAATCGTTTCTGGTGCAGGGTGGAATCGCAGCATCGCTGTCTTTGGGCATCAGCATAGCCGATTTCATCATCGGCGAGATGGGGGACAGGTGATGGCGACCCAAGAAAAAACGCTCAAGTTGGTTGTTGGTGCAATCCAGGAGCCGAAACGAATCGATGCGTATACAGCCTCACAACAAGAAAGTGTTTCCCGTTCGCAGCTATCCGACGAAAAGACCCAATTTTTCCTCAATGGCAAACCGGTAAAAAAAAGTCGCTTGGTCAAGGAAGGGGATGCAATCGAGGTGCACTACTGCGAGGAGTGCTTTGAGGGCATTGTTGCAGAGGATATTTTGCTGCATGTGCTCTACGAGGACCAGGATATGCTCGTCATCAACAAGGAACAGGGCATGGTTGTGCATCCGGCGGCAGGCAATCATGAGCATACCCTGGTCAATGCGCTGCTGTTCCGGTACGGCCAGGATTTCTCCCCATCGCTTGAGGACGATGAAATGGATTTCGACCTTGCCCTGCGTCCGGGTATCGTCCATCGTCTGGACAAGGATACCAGCGGGGTTTTGGTGATTGCCCGCAATCGTCAAAGCCATCGGAATTTGAGCCAGCAATTCAAGGACCGGACGACACGTAAGATATACATAGCCCTTGCCAAGGGTGTTTTCAAGGAGAAAACAGGATCCATCAGGGCAAACCTCAAGCGTGACGCCAATGACCGGAAAAAATACACCACCTGCAGCTCCGATGAGGGCAGGGAGGCTCGGTCCGACTTTACCGTACTCAGGCAATATCGGGATTTCGCGCTGGTTCGCATTGAATTGTTTACGGGACGAACCCATCAAATCAGAGTGCATTTCAAGTCCATCGGGCACCCGCTGCTCGGCGATCCGCTCTATGGGAAGCCGGAAGGCTTGACGCTGATGCTGCATGCACTCATCCTTGAGGTTTCCAGTCCTTCAAGCGGGAAACGCATTCGCTTTGTCGCACCGATGCCCGAGCGATTCAGGACACTGCTTGCTTCTACTCCTCGTCCCTCCAGTGCTCGCGTTCGGTCTGGATCGTTCCCAACTGCAACAAGTCGTGATTGAACATCCGCTCGATGCGGATTTTTGTTGCAGTCCCATGACCGGGGAAAATGAGGGAGTTCTCATCCAAGCCCATCAGTCGCTGGTTGATTGAATTGATCAACAGTGTTTGCTCCCGGTAGCCGGGCGTAGATCCAATTCTTCCACACATCAAGGTGTCGCCGGTGAACAGTGCATGGTCGATTTTATAGACCATACTGTCAAGCGAGTGGCCGGGAACATGAATGACTTCAATTTCCATATCGCACAGGTTCAGAATCTGCCGATCCTCAACCGCCTGATAGGCAAAATCGTATGAGCTGAAGGATGATCCATGCACGCTGATGTCATAAATCTTATGCAAGGTTCCCAACCCTTCCCTATGGGAGAGATGGCGGTGGGTCAAGAGAACGTGCTTGAGTTTGTAGTTGTTCGATTCGATGAGATTGATCAGTTCCAGGTCGACATGACCGGGGTCGATCAGCAACGCTTCGCCGTACTTCTTGGACGCTACCAGATAGGTGTTGCAGAAACCGACCACGGAAAAGTGCTGATATATGTTCAATTTCAATGGCGGGTCTCCTCATAGTTGGAATAACGGAGCGAGACACGCCTCTGGTCGGTGTGTAAGAAGTCGGCTTTTTTCAGGTTGCAATCCTCAAAGGAGGTATCCCTGAGGTAACTTGAGTTGAAGGTGGAAAAATACAGGTCGCAGTCGTTGAAATTGCAGCGATATGTATCCACACCGCAAAAGTTGGTATGGATGATGATCGAGCCCGAGAAGTCGCAATCGATCATCTTGCTGCCGGAAAAGACAGTGTATCGACTCAGGATGCCGTTGAAAGTGCAATGATCGAACAAGCAGAAATCAAAAAAGGTATTGATCAGCGTGGTATGGGAAAAATCTACGTTGCGAAAGGTGCACCATGCCAGGTTGGATGCAATGATCTCTTTCTTGGGGAGTTTCAAGTCCTCGAATTCACTGCCTGTAAGGGAGAAATCAACCATGCTTGATTCACTTTGCAGCAACTGGATGCACCGTGATTGGAGTTCCTCTTGATTGGGCGAGTGTCGAAAACAAAACGGTCCGTCCTCACAGATATAGGTGCGGCACCCTGGGTGTGCGCAGGTCATGAAATTGAACATAGCTTAACAGTATCAAATATGCTTAGGTTGTCAAGAGAAGGTTTTGTGGATACAGTACATTCGGGGAGTACATATGGAGCAACATGCCGGCCTGGTTTGCAGGGGAATCAACAATATCTATACGGTTGAGGAGAAAGATGTTTCTTATTTGTGCCGCATCAAGGGCAAGCAGCTTTCCCAAATCACCGACGAATACAACCCGCTTGCCGTGGGGGATATGGTCAGCTTTGTTCCCACCAATGCCAATGAGGGGTTGATCCTCGACCGACTTCCGAGGCGCAACAGTTTTCAACGGTGGAATGCAAAAGGCGGCTGCAACCAGACCGTTGTCGCCAATATGGATCTGATTGTCTGTGTAACCAGTGCCGACACCCCTCCGTTCAGGCCCCGGTTCATTGATCGTGTCATCGCCTGCTGCCAGGATGTCGATGTCATGATTGTCATGAACAAGTGTGATTTTCTGCTTACCGAGGATGAGTTCGAGCGGTTCAAGCTCTACAAGACGCTTGGCTACAAGGTACTTGGGGTGAGCGCCAAGACAGGTGAGAACATCGAAAAGCTGTACCAGGAGCTGGAAGGGAAAACCGTTGCCTTCATCGGCCAGAGCGGGGTGGGCAAGTCGACCTTGATCAACACGCTGTTGGGCAGCGATCAGCGTACCAGCGAAGTGTGTGAAAAGTATAACCGCGGAAGGCATACCACCAACCATTCGCTCTTGATAAGCGGCCCTACGTTTACGGTGGTCGACACTCCCGGGGTTCGTGAAATACAGGTGCCCCATCGGGATAAGGCTGCCTTGCAAAAGGCATTCGTCGAGTTTGCCCGGTATGCCGAGCACTGCGAATATGAGATGTGCCTGCATCAGGATGAACCGGGTTGCAAGGTGAAAGAGGCGGTTGAAGCGGATGAGATCCACTACGACCGGTATGAGAGTTACTTGAGGATGCTTGCCTCCCTTGACGACAAGACTCCCGTATGGGCGGGCAAGAGTGACCGGTCGAATTCCTGGCGTACGAGAATGGATAAGGATGAATCAGAAGAGTATTGAAGAACTGGGTTTTCACCAGGTGGTTGCACAGATAGAGGCGCATGCGCGCTCGGAGGAAGGACGGGATTGTTTGCTCCATCTTCCGTTTTTGACCGAGCATGAAGCGCTTTGCAGTCGGCAGGAAGAAATTGCAGGCTTCATCAAGCTGCTTGGTGCTTCTTTGGGAGGTTCGCTTCAGACATTTCCATCGATCAAGGCTTCCCTGCAGATCATCAACAATCCGATCAAGGCGTTGGAAGGCAATGATTTGGTGGATATCGCCCACTATATTGCCAATGCAGAACTTTTACAGGAGTTTTGCAATCAGGCTCTTGAGGATGGAACAACGTTTGCATGCGTGAAGGACTTGATGGGAGATTCATTCGATGCAACGTTGAGGCAGGTCGGCGCCCATATTCTTGAGGTGCTCGACGAGTCGGCTCAGGTCAAGGAGTCCCATCCGGCGTTGAGACACCTGCGAAAGGAAGTTGAAGTCCGCAAGAATGAACGTTCACGATATTGCAGCCAATTCATCCACAACAATAAGGAAGTAGTGCAGACAGACCAGGAAGCCCTTCGGGATGGACGGCTGGTAATACCGGTGCGCAGTGACCGCAGGGCCGGTGTGCAGGGCTTCATCACCAGCAGTTCGGCAACCGGCAACACAGTCTTCATGGAACCCTATCCCTTGGTGGAGATGAATAACTCGGTAGTCATGGCACAGAACCAGATTCTCATTGAGATTGCCAAGATCTTGAAACAGCTCAATGACGAAGTTGCTTCCTGCCGGAAGGAACTTGCCGACCTTGCTCAGCGGGTGGGCCGGACTGATGCGCGGCTGTCCATCGCAGAGTGGGCGCTGCAGATGCAATGCTGCCGTACTGATTTGACCAAGTCCCACTGCACCTTGCTCAAGGCCCGTCACCCGCTGCTTGGAAAGAAGGTCGTTCCCATCACCATGCAATTGGATTCACAGATCAAGGCGGTGGTTATCAGCGGGCCGAATGCGGGAGGCAAGACCGTCACCATCAAGACGGTCGGATTGTTTGCATTGCTCAATCAATTTTGCGGCTATATTCCAGCACAAGAGGGCAGCACCCTGCCGATTTTCGATGATGTGTTCACCGATATCGGCGATGAGCAGTCCATTGAGCAGGAGCTCTCCACCTTCAGCGGCCACATGAAGCAAATCGCGTATGTGCTCTCCCATATGACTGAACGTTCGTTGGTGATCATGGATGAGCTGGGAAGCGGAACCGATCCGGTTGAAGGTTCGGCGATAGCGAGGGCAACGTTGGAGTATTGCCTGCAAAAAGCAGCGTTGACTTTGGTTACCAGCCACCATGGGGTGCTCAAGCAGTTCGCCTACGCCAAAAAGGAAGTGATCAATGCTTCCATGGAGTTCGACGAGAACTCTCATGTGCCCACCTTCAGGATCATCCAGGGGCTTCCTGGTGAAAGCCATGCCCTTGATACCGCCCGGAAGATGAAACTTCCGCAACAGGTTTTGTCCATGGCGGAACAATATCTGGGCAGCGAGGCTGTACAGATTGGAACGATAATCAAGGACCTGGAAGCGAAGAGGCGCGATCTTGAACAACAGGAAAACGCCATGCATAAGCGGTATCTGGCACTGCAAAGCGAAGTGAAAGCGATGCAGTTGAAGGAGTTGAGAATCAAGCAGCGCGAGGCCCAACTCAAAGAGGAGCAGTCCACCGAGCTGGCCCGGTTCATGTACAAGAAGCGCAAGGAGCTGGAAAATCTTGTTGCCGAGCTTCGAACCGGGGAACTGACCAAAGAGAAGACCAAGCAGGTGAAAACCTATATTGAAAGCCTTTCACAGAAGTTGGAGGAACAGCAGGAACAGCTGCAGCAATTCGAAGATGAGATCGAGTACTTGAAACCTGACGCTGCACAGCAATTGGAAGTGGGGATGGATGTACTGTGCGGCAGTGCAAAGCGGGAAGGCAGGATATTGGAAAAGAAGGGCAAGAACAGCTTTGTCGTCGCTATCGGTACCATGCGTATGACACTCCCTGCTTCCCAGCTTTTTTTGCCCAAACGTGTGGAGCAGAAAGTATCGGTGCTTTTTCAGAGCAGTGCACCCGAACCCAAGTTGGTGCTCGATGTCAGGGGCATGATCCTCGAAGAGGCCTTGCGACTCTTGGACCAGCAGATTGAAAGTGCATTGGTTCATGGCATGAGCATGTTTTCCATCATCCATGGATACGGTGACGGCATCTTGAGCAAAGGTATCGCAGGCTATCTGAAAAAGCATCGCTCGGTCCAAGACTTCCGTTTCGCCATGCCTGAGGATGGGGGGATGGGCAAGACGTATGTTATGCTTTGATTCAATACCGCTGAAAGGGAGCCTCAAACATAAGGTGATGAGCTTTCTTGCACTTCTGTTTTTGTAATGGTACGATACAAAGCAGTAAAGGAGTCAACGTGTATGTCCGATTATATGAATGGAACGGGTATTCAATACCATCTGCATATCAAGGAAGGCGATGTAGGCCGCTATGTAATCCTTCCCGGTGATCCCAAGCGGGTTCCGCTCATTGCCAAATACTTCGATGAGGCTGTGTTGGTGGCTGACAACCGCGAGTACGTGACCTACACCGGATTCCTGGATGGGGAGAAAGTTTCGGTAACCTCCACCGGAATCGGGGGGCCTTCGGCTTCCATCGCAATGGAAGAGCTGTTCAAATGCGGCAGCGACACCTTCATCCGCATGGGAACCTGCGGCGGGATTGCGCTTCCCGTAATGGGAGGTGATGTGGTTATTGCTACCGCAGCTGTACGTATGGAAGGAACCAGCCGGGAGTATGCCCCGATTGAGTTTCCTGCGGTTGCAAGTTTTGATGTCGTGCAGGCTTTGGTCGAGGCTGCCAAACAACTGGGGAAGCGCAGCCATGTGGGGGTGGTGCAGTGCAAGGACTCATTCTACGGCCAACACGATCCGGCCGTCATGCCGGTCAGCTACGAGTTGATCAATAAGTGGGAGGCCTGGAAACGCCTGGGGGTGCTTGCAAGTGAGATGGAAAGTGCCGCCCTGTTTGTCGTCGCCGCCCGCTTGGGAGCCCGGTGCGGCAGCGCCTTTTCAGTTGTCGGCAACCAAGAGCGTGAGATTCTGGGTATGGACAACCCCAAGCTTCATGACACCGAGGATGCCATACGGGTGACCGTGCAGGCGTTACGCAATCTCATCGTTTCCGATCGCAGGCAGGCCGGCTTCTGATCGTTCGCGTTTGGCTTGCAATATAACGGAAAGGGGATAGGGCGGATAGTGATACCCTGCCTTTCCCAATTCTGCAAAACACTTGCTTGCGTGATACAGTTCATAGGTTCCGCAGAATGGATACTCTTTTCCGAGTTTTCCGAGCTCTCCGAGGAGAGTCAACAGCTGTTCGTTCGTAAGAGGGCATATGTTCAAGAATTTGCTTGCACCCAGCTTGAGTCTGCCATGTATGACACATTGCATGCTGTGTGGTACAAGCAGGTAATCGATCAGTATGCAATCATGCATTTCCATCCATACTTGACCGGCACGCAGTCGATGCCATGCCTCATCTGCTGTAGTGAACAACCTTTGTTGCGATTGATAGGTGAGTGAGTAATACATCCGCCTCCTCCTGAAGAGACAGATGTAAAGTGCCCTCTTTTGCTTCAATACATAAGATTGGATTGTGCAAGCATCTGTTGGGTGTGTTCAGCCAGCAGTGCCTGGAGGTTCTCATCTTCCGATGCCTGGATGTAGGCATCGATGCTGAAAAGCTCGAGGCCGATGGACTCATATTCCTGTTGCAATGCGTCGTTCTCATATGTCCCCAGATCGAGGGAGAAACGGATGCGCTGGATATCGGTGGCAATGTCTTCGCTTCCTACGAGCAGGCTTCGGTTGTTCTGAAGGTTCTTGATCCGGATCAAGCCGCGTACTTTTTGATTGGTAAACAAGTGGGAGTATCGTTCATTCACAAGCATGCATGCATGGTATCAAATGAATCTCATGTATGCAAACCATCCATGCATCCGGGTAACCATTCGTGTGACTTGCAACAGATATTCGCTGTGAGTTACCATATTACCATGCTTTACTTCAGAAAAATCTGCAGAAATAGGTTGAATTTTCTGTACCTTTGCTGGATAATTGGCAGAGTTTGTCCAGAAGATAGGGGTCTCTTGTTCGATTGCACAAGTCGGCGTTATCCCGTATCATTATGCACACAGTAGAAGGTAGGAGATCAGATGGCTCAACAAATTCAAGATTTGGTTGCTTCCATCCGCAAGGATGGGATTGAGGTTGCCCAAAAAGAGGCTGCTCAGATTATCGCTGATGCGAAGGCTCAGGCTGAAGGTATAATCAGGGAGGCGAAAAAGGAAGCTGCTTCCTTGCTGGAAAATGCCCGGAGGGAAATCGACACCCGTGACCAGAGTGCACGATCGAGCCTGCAACAGGCCAGTCGGGATGTACAGCTCTCCCTCAAGAAAGCCATCAGCGACCAATTGGACAGACTTCTTGTAGCACAGGTGGAAAAGGCCTATTCATCAAGTGACTTGGTCGGCCTGATAGCAAAGGTTGTTGCATCCCTGAGTGATGTGAAGGATTATGAGGTACAGCTCAATCAGAAGGACTTTGATGCACTTGCCAAAAATCTTGCCGGAGCATTGAGTTCTGCCATAAAGGACGGTCTTGAGATCAAGGCTGTTCCATCAGTTGCGTCCGGCTTCAGGATTGCTGAGAAGAACGGTGCTTCATTCTATGATTTCAGTGCAGAGGAGACGGCAGCGCTGCTCAAGCCATTCCTCTCTCCTGCAATCGAAAAAATCGTCTTCAGTCAGGCGAAGTAAGGAGACAACGTGGCTTCCTACTATTATCTGGTTGCGACCTTGCCGACGTTGCGCTTGGATGGGCCGCTTTCATTTTCGACCGACACCTTTCTTGGGCTTTGCAAGCCGCTTGTCAGTGAACATCACTACCGCCTGCTATGCAAGGCTTTGAGCGGTGAGCCTTCTTCCCATCCTTTTTTGAAGGCGTATCAGCACTTCGCATCGATGGTGAACAAGGAGTTGGTGGAACAGCGAAGTCGAAAATTGTCTCTTTCCGATCCTGTGTATCGCAATGATGGTGACAAGGAAGGAAGAATCAGCGATACCGTACGTCAGGCTCTTGCCCAGGATAATGTATTGGAAGCGGAAATGCTCTTGCTTGCATTGCATTGGAAGTTCTTGGACGAGCTTGCGACCTTGCATACTTTTGACATCGAGGCTCTCTTGGGTTTTGCACTCAAGCTGAAACTGCTTCAACGAAAGAGTCTCTTTACCCGTGAGGAGGGAAATGCCGAGTTCAAGCGTCTCTTCTCCAATATTCAAACTGAAATAGCGAACAATTAGTGGAGTTTGATATGGCAAATACAAGTGGACGTGTTCTGGGCGTCAATGGAAACATGGTAACGGTCGAATTCGACAGCGCCATTTCCAAGAATGAGGTAGGGTATATTCAGGTCGGTTCCGACCGCCTCAAGGGCGAGGTTATCCGCATCAATGGGAACACCGCCGCCCTTCAGGTTTTTGAAATGACCAACGGCATCAGTGTAGGAGACAACGTTGAATTCACTGATGAAATGTTGAGTGTGTCCTTGGGACCCGGCCTCCTGCAACAGATTTACGACGGCCTGCAGAATCCGCTTCCCCAGCTTGCCGAGCAGTGCGGATTCTTTTTGCAGCGCGGTGTCTATCTTGATGCCATCCCGAATAAGAGCTGGGATTTCACCCCCACGGTCAAGGTTGGCGATACACTCTATCCCGGCGACACCTTCGCAACGGTTCCTGAAGGGTTGTTCACCCACCAGATCATGGTGCCGTTCAATCTCGCCAATATCCCGTACAAGGTGGTTTCCATCAAGAAGAAAGGAACCTATGGGGTGCGCGACATCGTCTGTATTATTGAAGACGACAAGGCCAACAAGAAAGAACTTTCCATGGTCTTCACCTGGCCGGTAAAAAAAGCCATCAAGTTGTATGAAGAGAGACTGCGACCCGATGAGACGTTGGTCACCAAGATCAGGATCATTGATACCTTCCTGCCTGTCGCCAAGGGTGGCACCTATTGTACGCCCGGTCCTTTCGGGGCGGGAAAGACGGTCTTGCAGCACATGACCAGCCGCAACGCCGATGTTGATATCGTCATCATCGCCGCCTGTGGTGAACGTGCCGGTGAGGTTGTAGAGGTATTGAAAGAGTTCCCTGAACTCACCGACCCCAAAACCGGCAGATCGTTGATGGAACGAACCATTATCATCTGCAATACTTCCTCCATGCCCGTAGCCAGCCGCGAGGCTTCCGTCTATACGGCAGTAACGATTGCAGAGTATTACCGGCAGATGGGTCTGAACATTCTGCTGCTTGCCGACTCCACCAGCCGCTGGGCCCAGGCCATGCGTGAGATGAGCGGAAGGCTTGAGGAAATCCCCGGTGAAGAAGCTTTCCCCGCATATTTGGAAAGCAGAATAGCCGAGTTCTATGAAAGAGCCTGCAAGGTACGCCTCAAGGATGGGCGAATCGGTTCGGTAACCATCGGTGGAACGGTCAGTCCTGCCGGAGGCAACTTCGAGGAGCCTGTCACCCAGGCCACCCTGAAAGTAGTCGGTGCATTCCACGGCTTGAGCCGGGAGAGAAGCGACGCACGCAAATACCCGGCCATCGATCCTCTTTCCTCATGGTCGAAGTATGAGGGTGTCATCAAGGGGAAAAAGGTGGAGTATGCTCGAGGCATTCTCTTTAAAGGAAGTGAGATCAACCAGATGATGAAGGTGGTGGGTGAGGAAGGTACTTCCATTGCAGACTACGTCACCTATCAGAAGAGTGAACTCCTCGATGCCTGCTATCTCCAACAGAACTCCTTCGACCCGCTCGACTCCTCTGTTCCTGTTGAGCGACAGTGTTATTTATTCGATTTGTTGTTCAAGGTATTGGCAAGTGAATTTGCCTTTGATGATAAAAAACAAGTTCGTTCATTCTTCAATACGATCAGACAGCACTTTCTTGACTGGAACAACGTTCCTTTCGAAGGCGAGCGCTTCAAGCAAATCGAGAAAGAGATTGTGACGCTCTACAAGGGCAGGCAGGTTGCCATTGATCCTGATGCCGAGAAGCTGATCTAAGGGGTTGCAGATGCAAAAGGTATATTCAAAAATTGAATCCATTGTCGGAAACGTCATCACCGTTCGTGCCAAAGGGGTGCGCAACAGTGAACTAGCAATAGTAACTACTGGTACTGATCAGAGTTATGCTAATGTTATCAAACTCGACAATGATCTGGTTTCCCTGCAGGTTTTCAGTGGTGCCCAGGGAATATCGACCGGGGATCAGGTGCGTTTTTTGGGAGTTCCGATGCGCGTTTCCTACACCGAAAACCTCTTGGGGCGTGTATTCGACGGTACCGGTACGCCGCGTGACAACGGACCGAGTCTGACCGACAACATGATTGATATCGGTGGTCCTGCGGTCAATCCTGCCAAGCGCATCATTCCCAGGAACATGATCAGAACCGGTATTCCCATGATCGATGTGTTCAATACGCTGGTCGAGAGCCAGAAGCTTCCGATTTTCTCGGTAAGCGGTGAGCCGTACAACCAGTTGCTTGCAAGAATCGCCATGCAGGCTGAAGTTGACCTCATCATTCTTGGCGGCATGGGTTTGAAGTTCGATGACTACCTGTTCTTCAAGGATACGCTTGAAGCCAGTGGTGCCATGAGCAGAACAATCATGTTCATCCATACGGCAAGCGACCCGACTGTTGAGTGCATGCTGGTGCCTGATATGGCCCTTGCAGTAGCTGAGCGGTTCGCCCTTGATGGAAAGAAGGTGCTGGTCCTGCTTACCGATATGACGAACTTTGCCGATGCCATGAAGGAAATGGCCATTACCATGGATCAGGTTCCCTCCAACCGAGGATATCCGGGAGATTTGTACAGCTCGCTTGCCGCCCGTTATGAGAAGGCTGTTGACTTTGAAGGTGCAGGCTCTGTTACCATTTTGGCTGTCACAACGATGCCCGGTGATGATGTAACGCACCCGGTTCCCGACAATACCGGCTACATCACCGAAGGTCAGTATTATCTCAAGGGCGGCCGTATCGAACCATTCGGTTCCTTGAGCCGTCTCAAGCAACAGGTAAACAAGGATACCCGTGACGACCACCGTGCCCTGATGGACGGCATGATCAAGCTCTATGCATCCTACAAGGAGTCGGTGGAGAAGAAGTCCATGGGCTTCATGATGACGGAATGGGATGACAAGCTGCTCAAGTACGGTCGGTTGTTTGAAACCAAGTTGATGGATTTGAGTGTGAATATTCCTCTCGAGCAGGCTCTGGATCTGGGCTGGGAGATTCTCTCCCAATGTTTCGAACCGAATGAAACCGGTTTGAAGAGTGACCTTATCCTCAGCCGCTGGCCGAAGAAGTTGAACGACTAAGGAGCTGGCATGGCCGTCAAACTGACGAAGAACGAGCAGAAACTGCAGAAAGACCGATTGAAGCAATTCCAGCGGTATCTGCCAACCCTGCAGCTGAAAAAGCAACAGCTGCAGATGGTCATCAGGCAGATTGAGACTGAGGTTGCTTCTTTGAGGGTGAAGCAGGAAAGGCTGGTTCAGGATATGCAGAGCTGGATTGCCGTCTATCATGAAAACACGGCCTTCAGTGCTGAAAACAAGGTAGAACAGCTGGTGAAAGTCGACCGGGTGGTTCGGACCAAGGGCAATATTGCCGGAGTGACCATTCCTGTTTTCAAGGAATTGACCTTCATCCCCATCTCCTATGATTTGCGCGAGTATCCGCTTTGGGTCGACAAGGGACTGGAGAGTCTTCGGGATTGTGCTCGTTACGATGCCCTGATTGCAACCTTGGAACAACAGATCAAACTGCTCGGAAGGGAGTTGAGAACCACCAGCCAGAGGGTAAACCTCTTTGAGAAAGTGAAGATTCCTGAAGCGAAAGAGAATATCAGACGCATCGGGATTTACCTTGGCGACCAGCAGACCGCTGCCGTCGTACGGGGTAAGATTGCAAAGAAGAAACTGGTGCAGGGGGCCTGATATGATAGTACCAATGAAAAAAGCCTATATCATTGTACAGGCGCATAATGGTCGTTCGATGCTCAGGGACCTGAGAAAAGCCGGCCTTTTGCATATCGACACCCAGCAAATACGAAATGACCGGATTGAGGGGCTTGAAAAGTCATTCGACCAGATCAGCCAAATACGTTCCTCCATTGAAGATTTGCAGGACAAGAAGACCAAGATGCAACAGCTCTCTCTCCCTGATGAAGCCTTCGTCGAGGTGTTGGAGCGCTATCAAGGGCTTTTGGACAGCAGGAAGAAACTTGAAGAAGAGATGGCTCATGACAAGATCCAGATCGATTCATTGAAAGCCTGGGGTGACTTCGATCCCGACCAGGTCCGTTCCCTTGCAGCACAAGGGATCAAGTTGTTCTTCTATACGCTTTCAAAGAAAGACTTGGAAAGACTTGATTCCTCCATAGAGTACTTGAGATTGGCACCCGTGGGAGGCCTTGAAGCGATTGCCACAGTTGGCAGCGAGCTTCCCCCCGAAGTGTCTGCTACTCGATTTTTCCTTCCTGAGCACGGGCTTGGATTCCTGCAAAAGCGTTTAGCATCCAATGAAAAATTCCATGCCCAGGTTCTGCAGGATTTGAAGCGTGGAGGAGCATATCTTGATGCTCTTTCCCTGCAGCTGAAGAAAATCGAGATGGCGATGCGATTTGAACGGGTTGGACAGTTGCTTGAGACAAGCGACGAGCTGACCTGGATATGCGGCTATCTGCCTGAACCGGAAGTTGCAAAGTTTGAGAGCTGTGCAAAGACCCATCAGTGGGCCTATCTGCTCGATGATGTCTCACAGGAGGATACTCCTCCAACCCTGATCAAGTATGCAAAGGGTGTGGGAATCATCAAGCCGGTGTTCGACATCCTGGGAACGGTGCCCGGTTACCGTGAAAATGACATCAGCACTTGGTTTTTGCTCTTCTTCACCCTCTTCTTCGCCATGATCATTGGAGATGCGGGCTATGGCCTGATCTTCTTGGCTATAGCGGTCGGGTTGCATGCAAAGCAAAAGAAGGCGACAACCTTGGTGATGCTCATCTATGTCTTGAGTATTGCTACGGTGGTATGGGGCTGCTTGACAGGTACGTGGTTCGGGTCGAAAGAGATCCTGATTGCTCTTCCTTTCCTGCAGAAGTTGGTGATTCCTTCCATTTCCAACTATCCCGAGCTCTTTGGCCTTAGTGCCGTCCAAGCCCAGAACCAAGTGATGAAGTTCTGCTTCATCATCGGTACGGTCCAGCTTTCCCTGGCCTGCATCATGAACATCATCCACAAGATTCCGGAGAAGAATTTGAGTTTTGTCGCTGACATCGGATGGTTGATCGATATCCTGGCGTTGTATTTCATCGTTCTCCAACTGGTAGTGGGAGAACCTGCCAATGTTATGATGGTTTTCAGCATCGTCGGGGTAGGATTCCTGCTGGTTGTCGGATTTGGAAGTCAAGGTCCCGGTGTACCGTTTGTGAAGGGCTTGCTCAGCGGGTTGGGTGGCTTTTTCACCACCTTCCTCAATACCATCAGCGCCTTCTCGAACATCATGAGCTACATCAGATTGTTTGCAGTCGGCATGGCGTCGGTGGCAATCGCCCAAAGTTTCAACAGCATGGCAAGCGGCATGCTCGGCGGATGGGCTTTGCCGGCCGGTCTTTTGATTTTGGTTATCGGGCACTCCCTGAACTTGGTGATGGGGCTGCTCAGTGTGGTCGTACATGGGGTGCGTCTCAATCTCTTGGAGTTCTCCGGCCAGCTTGGAATGGAGTGGACCGGGATCGCATATGAACCGTTTGCACAAACGGTGGAAGAAAACTAATCGTTGTTTGGTAACAACTAAGGAGAAAATCATGGCAAATTTGGAATTTATCGGAATGGCTTGTGCCTTGGCTCTTTCAGCTCTCGGATCGGGACTGGGTGCAGGTGCTGCAGCTCAGGCAGCCGTCGGAGGTTGGAAAAAGTGCTATGCCAATGGCAAGCCCGCTCCCTTCATCATGGTCGCATTCGCTGGTGCTCCACTTACCCAGACCATCTATGGCTTCTTGTTGATGAACTTCATCTCAGCCGCCATTGCCGCCGGCGCTGCATCAACCCTGGCTCTTGGTGTTGGAGTCTTCGGAGGTCTTGCCATCGGTCTTTCTGCATGGATGCAGGGAAAAGTGTCCGCCAATGCTTGTGATGCACTCGCTGAAACAGGAAAGGGAACCGCCAACTACTTCATCGTCATCGGTATCGTTGAGACCGTGGCACTCTTCACCCTCGTCTTCAGCCTGCTCGCTCTGCAATAAGCAGCTTACCAAGCAACGGTTCATCAAGAAGGGCATCCTTGTCAGGGATGCTCTTTCTTGTGTGTTCAGCTATGGCTGCGTTCAAAATCCAACAACCACGCTTTCTTCTCCAAGCCTCCCTCATAGCCGGTCAATGAACCATTTGTTCCGATAACCCGGTGGCAGGGGACGAGCAGGGCAAGCCTATTGCGGTTGTTGGCCATTCCGACCGCCCTGCAAGCCTTTGGATTGCCGATGGCACAGGCAATTTCTGCATAGCTTGCAGTCTTGGCGTAGCCGATATTCAGCAAGGCGGCATATACGAGTTTTTGAAACCGGGTTCCCTCGATTGCCAAGGGCAGGGTGAATGCTTTCCTGGTACCGGCAAAATACTCATCCAATTGCTGAAAAGCCAAATCGAGCAAAGGATGATCTGCTTCAGGCCCTGCGCCCGAGCCATGAAAGGAGAGCTTGGTGATGGCAGTCTCACTACAGGTCAGGTACAAGGGTCCTATCGGGCTGTTATACGGTTTGGTATAGTACATGACGATACTGTACGGCACCTTCAAGAGCTTGGCAAGCAGACCCAGGCCTTGACGCTTCTTGTAAGAGCTTTCCCTTTTGGTATATCCTAGCCTTCAGGTGAGGTGGCAATGATTCACGATAGTCTCGCAAATCTTACACAATATGCTCCCATTCTTGAGAGCTTTGACCGGATCCAAGAGGTCCTGGCCTCATCGCATGAGGAGGGGACCTATCAAATCGGGACACTTTCCGTGACCGTGGAATCGTATGTTCCGACTGCTTTTTCCGGTATCTTCAGAGCCCATGATTCAGCTGCGACCCTTGTGGTGATGCTTCAGGGAGAGGAGTTGTTCGGCTTGACCTACAGCGAGCGATGCAAGGGGGTTGCCAAGGACGATGCAGGTTGGATGGAGATCAACGACAGTCCGATCAGCACGGTCATTACGGCGAAGCCTGGGATGTTCACCCTGTTTATGCCCAGGGAACCCTATGCCCTGGGTATTGCAGGAAAGGACTCGACCTCCGATGTGAAACGAATGACAATTGTCTTGGAATCGTAGGATTATACTTTACAATTGTAAAGTGTTTGTGTACGATGGACGAGGAGATGTACAATGACAGGTGACCATCAGGTAATGATTGGAAATACAATATTGGGCAGGGGTTTTCCGATTCTCATACAAACGATGTATGACAGCGCCCTCCCAAAAGACATTGGGGCCCTTGATGACCTGCTCAGACGGATAGGCAAGCTCAATGCCATGGGCTGTGATATCATACGATTCTCCTATCCTTCCAAGGACGACCATGCATCGTTTGCATATATTTGCAAGCACAGCCCCATTCCCGTGGTTGCTGATATTCATTTCGATTATCAGCTCGCCTTGGATGCGATTGCGTGCGGATGCCGGAAAATCCGGATAAATCCAGGCAACATCGGCTCAAGATGGAAGGTGGATGAGGTGGTCAAGAGCGCCAAGGACCACAACACGGCCATCAGGATTGGTTTGAACAGCGGATCGCTTCCCAAAGGCAATGATCCTGTACCAACTCTTATGTGCAATACCGCCTTGACCTATCTCTCCTGGTTTGAACAGGCGAACTTCACCAATACCGTAGTATCACTGAAGGCCAGCGACACCGAGGTCACCCTTGAGGCGAACCGTCTCTTTGCAAGTCTCAGCGGCTATCCTCTGCATCTAGGTGTCACCGAAGCAGGATCGGTTGTCAGTGCAATCACCCGCTCCACGTGGGCGTTGGGCCAGCTCCTGAGCGAAGGTATCGGCAATACCCTGAGAATCAGCATCACCGGTGAGATCGAGACCGAAGTGCAGGCAGGAGTAGAGCTGTTGAGAACCCTCGGGTTGCGCAAGAAGGGTATACGGGTTGTCAGTTGCCCTCGTTGCGGCCGTCATAGTTTCGATTCACAGGGATTTTTACAGTCCATCGAGGCAGACCTGCTGACCATCGACAAGGATTTGACGGTGGCCATCATGGGATGTCAAGTAAATGGGCCTGGAGAAGCCAAAGCAGCAGATTTGGCGATTACGGGCATCGGCAACAGCATCTTTCTCTATGAGAAGGGTGTGTTGGTAAAGAAAGTCACGCAGCAGGATGCCAAAGCTGCTTTGTTGGAAGCCATTGAACATGCCAAATAGATTGATTATCAAAGGTGCGAGAGAACACAATCTGAAGAACCTTGACCTCGAATTGACCAAGGACCAGCTGATCGTCATCAGCGGGATTTCCGGAAGCGGCAAAAGCTCGCTTGCCTTTGATACCATTTTCGCCGAGGGACAGCGACGCTATGTGGAAAGCCTCAGCTCCTATGCTCGAATGTTCTTGGACAGGATGGACAAACCCGATGTCGATTACATGGAAGGCTTGAGTCCTGCAATCGCCATCGAACAGAAATCAACCCATCGCAATCCTCGCTCGACTGTTGGAACGGTTACCGAGATTTATGACTATTTTCGTCTCTTGTGGGCGCGCGTGGGGGCTCCTCATTGTCATGTGTGCGGCCGCCCTATCAGCGAGATGAGCATCGACCAGATCATCGATGCCATTTTCAAGGCGCAGGAAGGCACAAGAATCATTGTCAGTGCACCGGTTGCAATCGGGAAGAAGGGGGAGTTCAAGAAAGTCTTTGACGATGCAAAAGCTTCTGGATTTGTCAGGGTCAAGGTCGATGGACAGATGTTCAATCTGGAAGACCCCATCAAGCTGGATAAACAGTACAAGCACTCCATCGATGTCGTAGTCGATCGACTGATTTTAAAGAGCGAAATCCGTACTCGTCTTGTTTCGAGTATTGAGACCTGCATCGAGATGACCCAAGGCTTGGTAAAGATCACCTTTTTGGGTGACAACGATGAGGAACATGAAGAGATTTACAGTGAGCGCAACAGCTGCGCCCATTGCGGAATCACCATGCCGGAACTGGAACCCAGGCTTTTTAGTTTCAACAATCCTTTTGGTGCATGTCCTGAGTGCAACGGCTTGGGGGTTAAGACGGAATTCGATCCCGACCTGGTGATTCCCGACTACTCGAAAAGCTTCAACGAAGGCGCCATTGCTACCATGAACCCCGATGCCCAATGGGCCCGCTCCCAGTTCGAGGCTCTTGCAAAACATTTCAAGTTCACCTTGGATACTCCCTTCGCTGATTTGAAAGAAGAGACGATCCAGGCGATTCTCTATGGGACGAAAGAACATGTTTTCGTTGAGTATACCAGGGAGAAGTCGAGCCAGACCTATCGGGTTGAAAAGCCGTTTCCCGGAATCATTCCTGATTTGCAACGTCGGTACTATGAGACGAACAGCATGCAGATCAAGATGTGGATGAACAGCTTCCAGACCTCGAAAGTCTGTCCGGTCTGTCATGGCGACCGCCTCCGTGAGGAAGCCCTTGCCGTCACCATCAACGACTTGAACATCATGCAGGCGACCAGGTTGTCGGTCAAGGAAGCGAATGGTTTCTTCCAGAAGCTGACCTTGACTGAGAGCCAGCAGCAAATCTCCTACCAAATCCTGAAAGAGATTCGCAGCCGACTCTCGTTTTTGCGTGATGTCGGGTTGAATTACCTGACCCTTGATCGCAGCAGTGCCACCCTCAGTGGGGGCGAGGCCCAACGCATCCGCCTTGCTACGCAGATCGGTTCCGCCTTGAGCGGCGTGCTGTATGTGTTGGATGAACCTTCCATAGGTCTCCATCAGCGAGACAATCAAAAATTGATCGACACGTTGAAACACCTCAGGGACTTGGGCAATACGGTCTTGGTTGTGGAACACGACGAAGCAACCATTCGTGAAGCTGACTACCTCGTTGATTTGGGCCCGGGGGCCGGTGTGCATGGCGGCTACATCACCGCACAAGGCAAGCCGGAGGAGGTCGCCCTCAATCCCGACAGCATCACTGGCCGGTACCTCAGCGGTGAGCTGAACATGGAAATTCCTTCCACCCGAAGGGCCGGCAATTCCCATGCCATTCGCATTGAAGGTGCCAACAAGAATAATCTCAAACACATCGATGTAGAAATTCCCTTGGGGAAATTGGTCGTTTTCACCGGAGTTTCCGGAAGTGGAAAGAGTTCTCTGCTCAATGAGGTGTTGCTACCCGCTGTACGCAGACAGCTTTCCCGCAAACATCCGAACTTTGATGGGTTTTCCACCATTTCGGGGGTTGAGAACCTGGACAAGGTGATCAACATCGACCAAAGCCCGATTGGAAGAACTCCAAGGAGCAATCCGGCAACCTATGTCGGTGTGTTCACTGCGATTCGTGAACTGTTTGCCTCCTTGCCGGACAGCAAGGCACGGGGGTACAAGAGCGGGCGCTTCTCTTTCAATGTGCAGGGCGGCCGATGCGAGAACTGTCAGGGCGACGGTACGCTCAAGATTGAGATGAATTTTCTTCCTGATGTATATGTTACCTGCGATGTGTGCCACGGCAAACGTTTCAATAAGGAAACGCTGGCTGTCAGATACAAGGGCAAGAATATTCACGAAGTCTTGGATATGACGATGGAGGAGGCGAGTGAATTCTTCAGCGCCATCCCAAAAATCAAGCGCAAGATAGATACTCTTATTTCTGTAGGTCTTGAGTACATAAAACTTGGTCAGAGTGCCCTTACACTCAGTGGAGGAGAGGCTCAGAGGGTCAAGTTGAGTCTGGAGCTCTCCAAGTACGGGACGGGGAAAACCTTGTATGTGCTTGATGAGCCCACAACCGGACTGCACTTTGCCGATGTGAAGAAGTTGATGGAGGTCCTCAACCGGCTGGTTGATCAAGGCAACACTGTGCTTTTGATTGAACACAACCTCGATGTGATCATGCAAGCCGACCACCTCATCGATCTCGGCCCCGAAGGCGGGGACGGCGGCGGAATGGTCGTGGCAACCGGAACTCCTGAGCAACTTGCCCTATGCAAGGACTCCTACACAGGGTATTATCTTGCTCAGATGTTCCATGAGAAAGGTTGAACGTGCGCCAAACAGGATTATCTGCCTTTTTGCCCTGATATGCATCATGGGTTCTGTTCTGTATGCACAAGCTGACAATTTGATGCTTGCGCTCAGCATCCAGCAGGCGGATGAAAAAATCCTCGAGGAAATGGCTCGCTTGAGGAACATACCTCCTGCCGAGCCCGAGTTGTTGCGTCGGCAGCTGCTTGCCTATCACCACTTGGAAGTTGCTTCCTTCGCTTTGCAGGAACAGACCGACAGGCAATATGAGATGAACATCATCTCTGCCGACCGCTTGACTACAAACAGCGCGTCCTCCCTTGTTCAGCTTGACGGCAATGTAGTGGTTTCCTTCAAGTTGGAAGGGGAGGAGAAGGAAAAGAAATTATCCGCCCAAAGAATGCTCATCGATCTGGAGCATTCCATCCTCAGTGCACAAGGCTCCGTGTCCTATGCAGACCCGCAAATCGATAGCGCTTTGCAATACGTTGAAGGCACCATCATTACCCTTGATTGGTCAAATTCTCTCTTATTTATAAAGGGGGCAACAACCCAAAGCGAGAAAACCAACAGCGAAGACCAGAAAATAACCCTCTACACCTCCGGAGAACAGATAACGTATGCCAGTAAGGCGTCAAGTCTTGTCTACAGCGATGGGTGGATCGGTACCAAGAGGGAAGACCCTCTCTCTTCCATCAGGGCGAAACAGCTCATGTTTCTCAGTGGCGGGGATTTGATGATACAGCATGCCACCTTGCATATTGGAAGGGTTCCGGTGTTTTGGACACCATTTTTCTTGTTTCCGGGGAACAGGATGGCAGGTAATCCTGCAATGGGATTTTCCAGTGAGCGGGGAATGTTTGTTTCTACGAGTTTTGAATTGTTTGGGACCAATCCAAAGCTTGCAGAGAGTGAAAAATCCAGCTTTGCCAGTCTGCTCTCTGCATCAAACAGCCAGGCATTGTTTCCCGATGGAATCCTCTACACGGCGAGGGAGAGCGAATCCGCTTTTCAGAACTGGGCGCGACTCAGCGGCTCCTACCTGACTTTTTTGGCGGATGCCTATGAACTGGCTGGATTACACACCGCCCTTACCAGTCATATCTCCCTTTTGGAAGAAAAATTGATCATCGATTCACATGGGTCTCTTGCCCTCTATATTGATGGCAAGGACACCTTGACTGCCTATTCTGATGCTCCTATCCATCGCTATTACGGTGAACACTCCCTCAAGCTCGACACAACCTATGCTGATATCCGCTTGGATGTTCCTTATTACTCCGATCCCAAGGTGAAACGACTCTATGCAAACCGTCTGACCATGTTCTCGTTCGACGCCCCCTTGGGAAAGACACAGGAGTTTCCCACCGATTTCAACAGTGATATTACCAGCTATACCTGGAAGCTTGCCAGTTCTTTCAAACTTCCCAAGACTGTGTTGTCCCCTTATCTTTCCACCCTGACCATCTCCAGTCTCAGCGCACAGGCGAGGTGGGATTGGCAGAGTGAGAACAGCGAATACAGCTATGTTTTGAAGAACGTAGTCATCCCGGAGTTGCAGATGAACATTTCCGGTTCACTGCTCTCTCTCTCTTCACCGATTGAAGCCAAGAAGGCCGAGAAGATTGAAATGGCCTCTCTTGAACTTCCGCCGTTGGTTCCCAAAGCATATGAGACTGCTATAGCCGGTGCACAGAAGACAAAGACCGTTGCAACCCGGGACTTGGCATTCACCTATTCAATCGACCAGAAGCTTACGCACTCTCTGACACAGACCACTTCCGTCCTCGATTGGGAGGACGATGCGTATCTGTACAGCTTCACCAAAGGTTCTTTCGTCCTGTCTGCTTCACCACATTCTTACATGCTCAAGCTCTCACAGGAGATCATTCCCCAGATCAGCGTGGTTGAGGACCAGAGCAAGAATGTGTTTTACAACCAGGAGATGCAACTTTTCAGCGTCACCAAGGCAGAACTACCCCTGCTCGGTCTCTCCTATACACTCAGCCAACGCTTGTATCGATTCCAGCAGACACAGACAAAAGGGGTTGTAGAACCAGAAACCAAAATAGAGGAGTACGCTTTTACCAAGGATACGGTAACCATTCACCAGATAAAATTCGAGAAGGCTGTGTCGCTGGGAAATGGTACGCTCACGCCATCTGTTGCAGCAAGTCTGCACCCGGTCACCCAATCCTTGCTTCCCAAGCTTTCCTTCACGAATGGACCGTTTTTGCTTTCAGCCTCCTACCGATGGACGGAGCAGGACGATGTCTTGAAAAAGGATGCAATGTTCGGTCAAGTACGGTTTGCTCTTTCAGCATTCACCTTCCAAGTCGATGCCAACTACGACCTCAAGGGAGATCCTCTGCGTACACTGGATGCTCTTTCCTTGAAGCAAAGTTTGACAACTTCACTGTTTGCCAAAACCTTGAAGCTATCACAAAACATCTCCTACCAAGGCCTTACATCGAAGAATATCCAGGATTGGATTGATAATCTGACTTTCAAGGCTGAGGTTCCTTCCATTGCCGTCACCTATGTGATGCAGGGCCCAATCAACATGCTCGAAAGTCAAAAGCTGATTGCAACCATCAGCGCCAAACAGCTCTCCTTCAGAGTGTGGAAACGACGCATTGAGTTCAGGCTCGGCCTGGATGCTTCCTTCAATTTCCACTTCCAAGACAGGTATGCAAGCAGTCTGGATGTGGTTGGAAGCCTTGGGTTCAGTATTGCAGAATTTGTTGACTGCAATCTTTCCATCAAGAGTTCGAATACCGGTTTCTTCAGGTATTATGACAACCAAGGAGCTTTTTCCTTCCCGCTTTTATGGGAAGATCTGCTCAGAAGTTTCGATATGACGGGTGATGGACGCTACAAGACCCAATTCAATCTCAGTTCGATCACCTTTGATTTGGTCCACTACTTGGGCGATTGGTCGTTGAATTGTAAATACACCGGAAGTGTTGTATTATCGAACAATCAATACAACTGGGTTCCAACAGTATCGGTGTTCCTTACTTGGAATACCATCCCAGAGTTGAATGTGGCAGAGAAGTGGACGCAATCCGATCAAGAATGGATACGTACACCGGCAACATAGGATTGCGAATGGATAGAAGTGTGGAATTCTCAAGTGAAGAGCAGATGCAGCGAGTTCTGGGAATCAACGACCGGAACCTGCCGTACCTTGAGGCTTTGCTTGGATGCGATATGTATGTAAAAGGCAATACCGTCTCTTGCTTGAGCAAGGATGATGCGGTTGTCAACCGATTTCAGCAATTGATTGCGCGATTGAAGCGTGTTTCCGAACAACAACACTATTTCAGTGAAGCCGAAATTTTCATGGAGTTCCAAAGTTTGAAGCATGCTTCTTTGACGATTGACGAGGCTTTGGCGCCGCAGGTGGATGAGAAGCCATTCATTTGTGTTCACAACAGGTTTGCATACCCGAAGAACCCTCGTCAGGAAGCATATATCAAGAGCATGGAAGAGAACCAGATAGTGTTCGGCATAGGTCCCGCCGGTACCGGCAAAACCTTTCTGGCTGTTGCGTATGCCCTGAGCCTGCTTCTTTCGGGGAAACGCCATAAGTTGATTCTTACACGACCCATTGTGGAGGCGGGAGAGAACCTGGGTTTCCTTCCCGGTGATTTGGCACAAAAGATCAATCCGTATCTACGACCTTTGTACGATGCAATGGAATCGATGATCAGCGTGCAGAACATCCGCCGCCTTGAAGAGAACGGCAGCATAGAGATCGCACCGTTGGCGTATATGCGCGGTCGATCCCTGCAGAATGCGATAATCATTCTCGACGAGGCGCAAAACACCACCAAGGAGCAAATGCAGATGTTTTTAACCCGCCTTGGAGAAAATTCGAATGCAATCGTCACGGGAGATATCAGCCAGGTCGACCTGCCGCGCAACAAGGATAGCGGTCTGGTGCATGCCATGCACATTCTCAATGGCATTGAAGGGCTCGATTTTATTCTGTTTGATTCACGTGATGTTGTTCGTTCCCGGATTGTAAGCCACATCATAGATGCCTATGCACAGGACGTGAACAAAGAGAAGCGGAGCAGCCTATGAAAAGCCAGCGTTTGCAATTGGGCGATAAACGAAAACCCAGTAAATTTGAGCGTCAGCTTTCCATAGCCTTCATCGTCGTTATTGTTGTCCTTGCCATGCTGGTTCCCCTTTTCAGCACCCAATCAGGTGAAAGTCTTCTGCAGAGCAGGGGCAGGATGTATCAAGTCGGAGAGCTTGCCGAGGATGATGTCTATGCATCGAAAAATTTCAGCTATGTTGACGAGAAGCGTACGAAAGCCTTGATGGAGGAGAAACAGAAGTCTGTTCCTCCGCTGTTTTCATTCTCTCTGAAGGCCACCATGCTCAGCAGCCAACGCGTCGATTCATTTATTGCATTGGCAAGCAACCCACAAAATGGCACAGATGACTCATTGCAATTGATTGATACCGGCAATGTGATCAATCGAGTTCGCTCCATGTCCGAAGAAGATCGTTCTTTCTTCCTTCAGGCACTTGAAGAAACAACAGAAATGATTCTCAAGCAGGGCCTTTTTGCAACTGCAGATGTCGCCGCACTCAAGGAGCAAGGATTTGATTCCTATGTACTTCAGAATACTGTTTCCATGCAGAAAGCGGCACAGTTGGAGAGCAAGCCACTTGCAACGGTCCTTACCAAGGAGACGCTTCAAACCAACTTGACAACCTGGCTTGATGGGTATCGGAAGGTTTACCCGATGTTCCAGCCGTATCTGCTTGTCGACGCCCTCACCTGGCTTTTGGAAGAAAATGTGGTGTATGAAGAGATTCAAACGCTCACCGAACGTCAGAAAGCCGCTGATTCTGTACAAAGCATTGAAGTGATGGTCGAACGAGGTGAGAAAATTATCACCAAGGATACCGTTATCACCGAGCAACAGTTGGCGTTGCTAAAAGCAATGGGAAATGATGCCTTCCAGTACACCGTTCTTGAATTGATCGGCAGGGCCATTTTCATTCTGCTTTCCACCAGTGTTTCAGTCTATGTTTTCATTCAATTCCTCTATGCTGAGAAACGGCTCTATCTGTATTTGAATCTCATGCTTGCATCGGTGGCATTCTCCTTGCTCGCCATGTATGCGGTATCCCGCCTCTTGCAAACACAATCGATCCTGTTTCTCGATTCATTTTTGCCAACCTTGTTTGCCCCCATGTTCACCGCCCACATCACCAGCAAGAAACGCCTTGGCTTGGTTGCCGCGTTCTTGCTCTCCTGTTATGCTTCGCTGATGCCCCAGGCATCCGCAATGACGTTTTTCTTCAGCCTGACAGCCGGTGGCATCTGCTTGTATTTCTTCAGATACACGTTCAAGCGTCTGGAAGACTTGTTCAACTGGTTCTATGCCACTGTCATCTGCAGCTTTGCTGCGCTTGCATTGAACTTGTTGGTGGGACTGCCCTTGCAGTCGGTGCTTCCCCTCATCGGCGGCATGATTCTGAATATCACCATAAGCCTGGTGATGGTTGAAGCCTTGGTACCCTTGTGTGAACGAATATTCAATATTCCCACCACCTATCGACTCAGTGAACTCGCCTTTTCGGACAGCCCGGTACTCGATCGTTTGGGCGCTGTTGCACAAGGCACTTACAACCATTCGCGGTATGTTTCCGAACTCGCTTACCAGGCTGCAAAGGCTATTGGTGCCAACGCCATGCTTGCCCGGGTCGGTGGTATGTATCACGATATCGGCAAATCCGACCATCCCGAGTATTTCATTGAAAACCAAGGCACTGAAAACAAGCACGATGACATCAAACCCAGCTTGTCCGCCGCAATCATCAAAAGCCATGTGAAGCTCGGCCTTGAGAAGGGCAGGGAGGCTGGGCTGCCGCAGGAGGTGCTGGATATCATCGCCCAGCATCACGGCAACGATGTCATCCAATTCTTCTACAAAGAGGCAAAAGAACAAGCCCAGCTTGCTCAAATAGAGGTCAATGAGGATGATTACTCCTATACAGGAAGTCCTCCCACCTTCCCCGAATCGGCTATTGTCATGCTTGCAGACTGTGTGGAGGCTGCAAGCAGAACCATCAAGAAGCCAAACCATTCAAAATATCAGAAATTGGTTCATGCAATCATCATGGGTAAGTTTGAACGGGACCAACTGAAGGACTCTCAGCTTTCTTTAACCGACCTTGACCATATTGAGGATGCTTTTGTTCAAACCTTGATCGGCAGGGACCATCACAGAATCGAGTATCCTGAAGAACAGGATCAGAAATCCAGGGGAGAGTGAAAAATTGGAAACGTATTATATTGATGTGAGCTATGAGAAAGAGGCGTATCAGCAGATTGCCGACCAGATGCTCGTCATCAAGCGATTGGAAGAAGTCCTTCTTTTGCTGGACGAGGGCAGCTGTGAATTCTCAGTCAGTTTTGTCAGCGACGAGGCTATGCAACAATTGAACAAGAAGTACCGGGACAAGGACGAGCCGACCGATATTCTTTCTTTCGTTCAGGAGGACGATGTGGAGGATTTCACCTGGCCGGAGGTTGTTTTTGAAGAATCAGGCTCGCTTCCTCAGGAAATTCGTGTTCTGGGTGACATGGTTATTTCTCTCGATACCTTGAAAAGAAATGCACTATCCTTTAGTGTAGAACCAGATGAGGAGTTGCATCGTCTGCTGATTCACGGTCTTCTGCACTTGTTGGGAGAGAATCATGAAACAAACGACGCTGATGAGCCGATGTTGGTGAAACAGGAGCAGCTGCTGCAGCAAGTTAGGGGGAGCAAACGTTGAGCTTGCCATGGAGAGGTCTGTTTAGGAAAAAGTTGGAAGGCAAAGATCGTGAATTGCAATCCAAGGTGGATTTGGAAGAACGACAGACCATGATCGAGGGTATTCGGGAACTGAAGGACAAGACGGTCAAGGAGATCATGGTTCCTCGTGTTGATGTCCAATTCATCAGCAGTGATATCACTTTGGATGAATTATACACAATCATCCAGGAGCAAGGATATTCCCGATATCCGGTCTATGAACAGACCATCGACAATATCGTCGGGGTGCTGTATGCCAAGGATATCCTCAGGCACGGCATATCCAACGTCTTCAATGCAAAAGCACTGATGCGCAAGCCCTATTTCATACCTGAGAGCAAGCATCTGGACGACCTGCTCAGGGAGTTCAAGTTACGGAAGGTACATATCGCCATCGCCATCGATGAGTACGGAGGCGTCAGCGGCATTGTCTGTATGGAAGACATCCTTGAGGTCATTGTCGGAGAAATCCAGGATGAGTTTGATGAGGATGAGGACGATGGTATCTGCAAACTTGATGACAATACCTTTGTCGTAGATGCCCGTACTTCCATCGAGGAAGTCAACGAATCGGTCGGCTTGCATCTCTCCGAGGAGGATTTCGAGACGATCGGGGGGTATGTTTTCGAGCTGTTCGGAAGAATTCCCCTCAAGGATGAATCGGTCGAGGACGATGAAGCAATTTTTACCGTCGAGGATATCGACGGACACAAGATCAACCAATTGAAATTGGTTGTCAAATCATAAATATATGCGTTGACCCTGAGAGATGGAAAACAGTATATTAATATCGATACACAACAAGAATTCCCGGAGGAACACAAACAATGAAAATTGCAATTAATGGTTTCGGAAGAATCGGACGCAATGTTTTCAAGGTGGCTTTTGAAGACAAGAACATTGAGATTGTAGGCATCAATGACCTCACCGATCCAAAGACTCTTGCGCATCTTCTGAAATACGACTCCACTTACGGAGTATATGCCAAAAGCGTAGTCGCTACTGAAAATGCTATTGTAGTTGATGGAAAATCGATCCCAGTCTATGCCCTGCGCAATCCCTCGGAGCTGCCTTGGAAAGAGCTTGGAGTCGATGTAGCCATCGAGTCAACTGGTGTATTCACCCAGGCGGAAAGCCCGAAGGGTGGCTACAAGGATCACATCAAGGCCGGAGCCAAAAAGGTTATCCTCACTGTTCCCGCCAAGGACAAGATCGACCAGACCATCGTTTGCGGTGTAAACGATGACAAGATTGATCACAGCCTGCTTGCATATTCCAATGCTTCCTGCACCACAAACTGCTTGGCACCGCTTGCCAAGGTTCTGCAGGACAACTTCGGCATTGAACGTGGTTTGATGACCACTGTCCATGCCTACACCAACGACCAGGTCATGCTCGACCAGCCCCATAAGGACCTCAGAAGGGCGAGAGCCGGCGCTGTCTCCATCATTCCCACCACCACCGGTGCTGCAAAGGCGGTCAGTGAAGTAATTCCTGAGCTGAAGGGCAAGCTCAATGGCATGGCCATGAGAGTACCCGTGCCCGCCGGTTCTGTTGTCGACTTGGTTGTGCTGCTTGAGAAGGATGCAACCGTCGAGGAAGTGAATGCAGCCGTCAAGAAGGCCGCCGAAGGTGCAATGAAGAATATTTTGCAGTATACCGAGGATCCGATTGTTTCCCACGACATCGTCGGCAACAACCACTCCTCAGTTTTCGATGCCTCTCTCACCATGAAGATGGGTGAGAAGATGTTCAAGGTTATCAGCTGGTATGACAACGAGATGGGATATTCCACCCGTGTTGTCGACCTTGCCAGGAAGCTGGTGAAATAACGTTTGTACACCATGTGGGTCAGGCCTGTTGCAGAGCAGGCCTGATTTGCTCAGTACGGCCGTAGAACCAAATTCATTCTACGTATCAAAAGAGGAAACCTATGATTCTTAATACCATTCGGGAGTGTGATTTTTCCAATAAGAAAGCTTTGGTCCGTGTTGATTTCAACGTACCGTTGAAGGATGGCGTGGTAACCGACGATACCCGTATCCAGGCAGCTCTTCCTACGATCAACTATCTGCTTGAGCATGGGGCGTCAGTGGTGGTGATGAGCCATTTCGGAAGACCCAAGGGAAAGAAAAACCCTGAATTCTCCATGGCCCCGATTGCCAAGCGCTTTTCCGAGTTGCTCGGAAGGCCTGTGATTTTGGCCAAGGATGTTATTGGCAGTGAAGTTGCAGCCCAGGTTGCCGAATTAAAGAAAGGTGACGTATTGTTGCTTGAGAACGTACGTTTCTATGCTGAAGAAGAGGCGAATGATCCTGAATTTGCAAAGAGTCTGGCTGCTTTCGGTGATGTGTATGTCAACGATGCTTTTGGTACGGCCCACCGTGCACATGCTTCCACCGAGGGTGTTGCACACTATCTTCCTTCCTATGCCGGTTTCCTGATTGAGAAGGAAGTGAAGTTCATGGCTCCGCTTCTTGAGAATCCTGATAAGCCGTTTGTCGCCATCATTGGTGGTTCGAAGGTCTCCAGCAAGATCAGCGTGCTTGAGAGTCTGGTACGCACCTGCAATACCATCGTAATCGGCGGCGGTATGGCTTATACCTTCCTTGCTGTGCAGGGCCACAGCATCGGCAAGAGTCTGGTTGAGGAAGAATACAAGGATACTGCCGCTTCCTTCTTGGCAAAAGCAAAACAGAGGGGTGTACAGGTAATCCTTCCGGTAGATCACCTCTGTGGGGCAGAGTTCAAGGAAGATACCGCCGTAGTCCAGGTCGATTCGGCAGATATTCCCGAGAATCTGATCGGTATGGATATCGGACCCAAGACGGTAAAGCTCATTGTTGAAGCGGTTAATAAGGCGAAGAGTGTTGTCTGGAATGGTCCGATGGGTGTATTCGAGTTCGACTCGTTTGCCAATGGAACCCTTACAGTGGCGAAAGCTCTGGCTCAAAGCAGTGCAACAACGGTTGTAGGTGGCGGGGATTCCGTTGCCGCCATCAACAAGTTCAATCTCGCAGATAAGATCAGTCACGTCAGTACCGGCGGCGGTGCCTCCCTCGAGTTCCTCGAAGGACAAGTGCTTCCCGGCATCAAGGCATTGGAGAAAGTGAGATGAGAAAACCCTATATTGCAGGCAACTGGAAAATGAATATGACTCCCAGCGAAGGTGCAGCGTTCGCCAAGGAGTTGGTTGAAGCCTTGAAAGGCTCAACGGTGAAGGTGATGATCGCCCCGCCGTTTGTCACCATACCTAAAGTGGTCGAGGTTGTAAAAGGCTCATCGATCATTGTTGCAGCCCAGAATATGAGCGACAACCTCAGCGGTGCCTTTACCGGAGAGGTCAGTGCCCTGATGCTCAAGGATCTTGGCGTCAATACGGTGATTCTCGGTCATAGCGAAAGACGGGCCCTCTTTGGTGAGACCGACCAGTTCATCAACAGGAAGGTGCTGTTGGCTCTTTCCCAAGGTATGGACGTCGATTTGTGCATCGGTGAGACGCTTGCTGAACGGGAGAGTGGAAAACTTGAAGAAGTGTTGACCAGGCAGGTGACTGAAGGCCTCAAGGGGGTGAAAGCTGAGCAGATGAAGAGCATCACCTTGGCGTATGAACCGGTTTGGGCTATCGGCACAGGGAAGACTGCAACCCCCGAAGATGCTGATGCAGCACATGCTTTTATCCGTTCGCTTATTGCAAAACTCTATACAAAGGGTGTTGCAGAAGAGCTCATTATACAGTATGGTGGTTCAGTGAAGGCTTCGAATGCGAAAGCCTTGATGTCCAAGGAGCATATCGATGGTGCATTGGTTGGCGGAGCTTCGCTTTCCGTGGAGCAGTTCCTTCCGATTGTGAACTTCGATAAGTAAGTAACCGGAGTAGAGAAATGAGTGTTTTGAGCATTATTCTGTTGGTCTTATTCGTGATTGTCAGCTTGCTTTTGGTTTTTCTTGTCGCAGTACAGGATGAACAGAGTGAAGGCTTGGGTGGCATTTTTGGTGGTGGAAGCAATACTGCCTTTGGTTCACATGCAAGCAGTGTTGTAACGAAGGCCACGGGAACGCTTGCCGTGCTCTTTTTGGTACTGGCTCTCGTAGTAGCCTTTGTCAACAAGACTCCGTCTCAAGACAAACTGCTCGACTCCGTGACCACTGAACAGGTACAGCAGACAACCGACTGGTGGAAGACCAGTGAAGCCGCAGCCGCTGGTGAAGTACCCAGTACCAACTAGGACGGTAGCTGCGTTCTAACTATCGACTACCGGCCGCGTAATAGCGGTCGGTAGCTGTTTCAAGGGAGGTATCATGCGAGTTTGTGTCCTCTATGCACCGGTGGCGAAAAACAACGAGAAGATGAAAGCGATAGCCAATGCGCTGAGCGAAGGTATATCAGGGCAAGGACACCTTGTGGATGTATTTGATATGACCCTTGAGGCTGGCAAAATCGTTTCCTTTTATGACTATTTGATCATTGGAACAGAAAGTCCGACTTTTTTTGGCGGAAAGATTCCTGCCTCTGTATCGGGTTTTCTAAAATCCGCCGGTTCCATTTCCGGCAAGCGTTGCATGGCTTTTATTACCAAAGGTGGACTACGGTCGACGAAGACCCTGCAGGTCCTGATGAAGGCTATGGAAAAAGAAGGAATGTTCCTCAAGAAGAGTGAACTGATTTCCAAGGTGGATTTTGCCAAGGCAGTTGGCAAACATCTGCAGATTTGATTGATTCTCTTCCCCTAAAAGAGTACCTTGAGACCTAGGAGTATCGTATATGAAACGTAGAGTAATTGTAATCGCACTCATGCTGTGTTTCGGTTTTCATCTGGCCGCTGCTACAATCGGGGCTCCGGCTGCAACCGTCAGGCTTACCAAGACTACACCGATCAGCATGGCTGAGCTCGAAGCAGAGGTTGCTGAGTATCAGCAAAGTGCAAAGGCGGCCGGACAAGATCCTGCCACAATCGATCCCCTGCAGGTTTTGAACCTTCTCATCAACAATGAACTATTTCGACAAGGGGCGGCTCGTGACGGAGTCAAGATCACCGATGCCATGATCGATTCTGCATATGCCTCTCAAAAGGCAAATCTGGAAGCCTCGTACAACCAGAAAATCAGCGACGAACAGTTTGCCGAAGTCATCAAGAACAACTTTGGCTCCGTCGAAGCGTATCGCAAGATGTTGGGTGAACAGTTGATGGTGGATTCGTATGTCAGGCTTAAGAAAGCCGATGTACTTAATGCAGCAATTACCATCCCCGATTCCGAGATCAACAGCTTCTATCGTAAAAACAGAACCCAGTTCGTCAGCCCGGAAACCGTCAAGCTCAGTCATATCTACATCCCCTTTGCCGCGGACCAGGCGACCAATGACAAGAACAAGGCCATGCTTGAAGAAGTGGCGGCAAACATCAAGGCAGGGAAGATGACATTCGAGAAAGCCGTCGTCGATTACTCCCAGGATGCCCAGAGCAAGAACAAGGCCGGTGATATCGGCTGGCTTACCATGGACAATACCGATGCTCTTGCAGGCCTCGGCGATGCCTTCTTCGATGTTGCCTTCAGCACCGAGGTTGGAACCACCAGTTCGGTTGTCACCTCCCTGACCGGATATCACATCCTCAAGGTTCTGGCTTACAACGAACCCAAGATTCTTGAACTCGACGACCCGATCAGTCCGAATACCACCAGCACCATCCGCGATTACATCAAGAGCGAGCTTACTGCTGCGAAGCAGCAGGAGACGTACTACAAGGCGATCAATTCACTGGTTGATGATTTGCGCAAGAGTGCCACGGTAAACATCCTGTACAAGAAGTAATATGAAAACCAGACATAAAGCACGTGAATTGGCCCTGCAAACGCTGTACGCCATGGATTTCAACAAGGAGCTCGACCTCATCCATATTCCCGCCGTCTTCAGCGGGAATACGGAGGAAGAGTATGAGCAACTTGAGGAAGAAGTGAAGCTGTACGGAATGTACCTTGTTCGTGGTACCTTGGAAAATCTTGCTGAGATAGACTCATTAATCAGCAAATACTCACTGAATAGACCTCTTGAGCGCATCGATCTTGTCGATCGCAATATTTTACGCATGAGTGTTTTCTGCCTTCGGTATGGAGATATTCATCCGCACATCATCATCGATGAGGCTGTAAAGCTCAGTCAGGATTTTTCCACTGAGGTGAATTACAAGTTCATCAATGGAATTCTCGATACCATGCAGAAACAACTATTTGTGGAGAAGGAGCATACCCAGCATGATACGTTTGAAGACTGAAGAACAAATCAAAAGGATTCGCGAATCGTGCCACCTGACCGCCCAATTGATGGATAGGCTTGCAACTTTCATTGAACCGGGTATGTCGACCTGGAATATCGACCAATACTGTTATGATTTCATCACCCGTCACAAGGGTGTACCTGCGTTTCTCAACTATCAAGGATTTCCGGCAACCGCGTGCATCTCGGTCAATGAAGAGGTGATTCACGGCATCCCATCCAAGAGTACCATTATCAGGGAAGGGGATTTGGTTGATGTTGATCTGGGTATCAACCTGGACGGACATTTTTCCGATATGGCCCGTACGTTCATCATCGGCAATACTAAGGATGAATACAGAAAACTTTGTGAAGTAACACAGCAATGCCTTGTGCTCGCCATTGAGGCGGCTTCTGTCAAAGGCGCCAGGATCCAGGATATCGGGAGTGCCGTATACAAGCACGCTACCAAGCATGGGTATGGGGTGGTACGGGACTACTGCGGCCATGGAGTCGGGCTTGATGTGCATGAGGAGCCTGAAATTCCCAACTATACCTCTTCCTACCTTCCCAATCCACGGCTTCGTGAAGGAATGGTGTTGGCGATCGAACCGATGATCAACCTGGGCACCCATAAGATAAAGGTTCTTGCAAATGATTGGACGGTAGTCACTCTCGATGGGTTGCCATCTGCACATTTTGAGGATACTGTTGCGTGTACACACAATGGGCTTGAAATTTTGACAGTTGTTTGAGGACTGGGGAGAAGCTATGGTGATCAAGGAATTTATCAGCTGTGACATGATTCGAGACAGTGCATTGAAGCTTGCCCATAAGATGTACAAACAAGATCGCTTTGTGCCTGATATCATATATGCTTCACTTCGTGGTGGAGCCTATATGGCCAATGTGTTCAGTGAGTATTACAAGATGGTCAGGATCAGGGAACAGGGCAGGCCGGTATTTTATGCCGCCGTTGTCGCCCGTTCCTATGGCTTTCTCAGAAGTCAGACAAATGTCATGGTTGATGGTTGGACCTACTCGCCGGAGCATCTGCGTACCGGTGACAAGATTTTGCTGGTGGACGATATTTTCGATACCGGCAAGACGGTCAATGCTCTTGCACAGATCATCATGCAAAAAGGCATTCCCCGTGAGGATATCAAGATTGTGGTTTTCGACTACAAGGTTCCCTTGTACAAGAAAGAAGAGCCGCTTCCGATCCAGCCTGATTACTACTGCAGAAAACATGTCCTCAACAGCCCCGATGATGAACGCTGGATTCATTACAATTGCCATGAGTTCCTCGGCTTGAGCTCCCAGGAAGTGGATGAGCAGTTCAACGATCCTGAGGTCAGAGAGATCCTGCACGAAGTGAGAGGCGATCAGTAGAGAGGGAATAGATATTCCAGAAAGCGGATGAGAGCCTGTGGACGGGGTGCACTTTCTGGAATTATCATATACATCGATTCAGAAGGCTTATACCTGCTTTGTGACAAATCAAGCAGGTATTCTTTTTCCAAGCCAGCTGCCTGCAAATACGGAGCAAGACGTATGATACTACCTATCAGCATGAATGAAAAACGAGGATGATTGGTAGGCATTCTTCTCTTTTCTACCCTGACAACGTTGTTTGGTCATTTCTTCTCAAGTTGTATTGCTTGGCACTTGCCGGTTTGCTTTGGTTTATTCTCAATACACTCCCCATGCTCTTCTTCATTGCGGTAGGGTTGGGTATTCTGGTGCTGTTTACTGCTTTGCATCTCTTTGCGCTGATGAGTATAAAAACAGGCTCAATGAAAGATTTTCTTAAGTTGGCATTGTATCTTTCGATCAAGCATCCGGCTACCACCATCACGGTTTTGGTGGTGGTCATTCTGTGGTTTTTGAGCATCCATGCTCTTCCGGCATCAATAGTATTTTCAGCAGTCATAGCATGCATTCTCACTGCCATGTTTCTTAAATCTTTCTATAAACACATGGGATTTTACATAATAAATGACTATGGAAAATAGAGTAAATGATTATATAAGATAAACAATGCTAAATATTGCTAAATATTATATATCTAATCTACATAGTTATTCAACAATATTTTTTATACTTTTTCACGAATTTACTTTGACATAGGGGTAAGTCCAACGTAAACTATCTTTTGGGATACCACCACACAAGGAGAATGTTCGATGAAGAAATTCGTACTTTTATCGGCAACCTTGCTTCTTGCAATGAGCATGATATATGCGGGCGGCGCTGCAGAGAGAACAGCCGCACCTCCGGCTCCTGTTGTTTCGTATGAAGTAACTGAACCGATCACCATTGAATGGTGGCATGCACAGGAGCAGCCGTATTGGCCGCTGGTGGACGAGGTTGTGGAAGGTTCCAACAACACCCATCCCCTGATCACGGTGGAAGCAAAACACCTTTGCAGGATTCGATAGCATGAACAATCATGAGATCATGGCAGGTGCAGTTCTTGCAGTTCTTCCCGTAATTATCTTATTCTTCGTTTTCCAGAAATATATGCTGACCGGTTATGAAAAGACTGCTATGAAATAAATAAGGAAGGTTGCTATGAGAGTTTTCGCACATCGAGGATACAGCGGATTGTATCCTGAGAACACTATGTTGGCGTTTGATAAGGCACGGGAAGCTGGATGCAAGGCAATGGAACTTGATGTGCATCTCTCCAAGGACGGGCATTTGGTGATCATCCATGATGAGATGCTCGACCGTACCACCAATGCAAAAGGATTGGTGTGTTCTTATACCCTTTCTGAATTGCAGACATTCAATGCCGGAACAGCAGAAGAGTTTCAACCGATTCCAAGCCTTGAGACCTACTGCAAATGGGCGAAAGAGCATGGTATTTTCACCAATATCGAGATCAAGACCAATCTGATCTACTATCCGTTCATCGAAGACAAGGTGTTGGCCATGCTCAAAAAGTATGGTTTGGTTGAGCATAGTTTGATTAGTTCATTCAATCATGGGTCTGTTATCAGGATGCGTCAGTTAAGCCCGGAAATTCAATGCGCCTTCCTGGTCGGTGGAAGGGGCCTTGCAAATGTGGGCAGCTATGCCAAGAATTTCAAGGTTGAGTATTACCATCCCGATGGTGCTTTTTTGACCAAGGCGGCTGTGGATGAGTGCAAGGCTCAAGGGGTTGGTCTGAACGTATGGACCATTGATGATTTGGGATTATTACAGAAAATGATTACTTGGAATGTTGATGGTGTGTTTACCAACCACTGTGCCCCTGTTCTTGCACTGGTTGGAGAATAAGAAGCGTTTCCTTTCTCTGGTTCTCATAGTATTCATTTCTCTCTCGTTGTTTGCTTCTCAGCATCTGAGCAGGGAGCCTGGTAAGCTAGCCATCTATTTTCTTGACTTGGAAGTGAGCCCTGAGGC
>NZ_DJGW01000114.1:0-2586 GCF_002432845.1 Sphaerochaeta sp. UBA5836 | reverse complement strand
TCGACATCTTTGTTGCTTCACACCCGCATATCGACCATATCGGGGGGTTCCCGCAGGTGGCAGCAACTTTTCCGATCAAGCATGTATATCGTTCGAATCTCGACTATGCGACTGACGTGAATCAGGCGGCCCTTCAGGCGATTCAGCAGTATAATATACCGGTTGCCATTCTCTGTGAAGGCGATTCTTTCATGTTTGGTGATTGCATCAAGGTTGATGTTTACAACCCTCCCAAGGATATCACCTATCCACCGAACTACCCGGATAATTCCACCCAGTTCATCAACAACCAATCGATTGCGATGAAGCTGACGTACGGCCAGTCCACTGCATGGTTCTCCGGTGACCTGTATATGGTTCAGGAGCGTGCCCTTATCACCAAATATGGAGGACAGTTGCAAGCCGATGTAGCGAAGGTCAACCATCACGGTGGTGATACCTCAAACAGCATCAGATGGATCAAGAACTTGAACGCCAAGATTGTGGTCGCGATGCACGATCAGCTGGACAGCATGACTGTGTACACCAACTACAAGCGCTATGGCGCCGAGTATCATCTGACTCTCAACGATGGCTTGGTGAAGGTAGTGATGGATGACAAGAAGAACTACCAGGTCTTCGATACCAAAGACAGCTGGATGAATTAAGAGAGAAACACCCCAGGGAAAAGTACTTGGGGTGTTTCTTGATCAAGATGTTTCCTTTTTAAGGAAAGTATTTTTCAGCTTCGGTCGAAGATCCATTGGAATCGTCATTGCTGTTTGGAGTTGTAATGGTAATCCTGTACATGCCGTTTCGTGCAGTAGCAACAAGCAAGTCGCCTGAACCCAATGGGAGAGCATCAACTATTTCCGTATTGTAGATGAATCTGGCATAGCCTTTGGTAACAGCGGTCGTGGTCACCGCATCTGTAGTAGTATTAATTGTAAAAACAGTTAACTGATCTTTGTTATCAGGTTTGGTGATGTAGTACAAGGTGGGTGCTGTTCCAGTCAAATAACCAAATGCATGGTCAGCATAGTCTTCTGTTACATCTACAATCTCTGTAAAGGCCGTAGTCAATGATGTGGAATTACCTTTGAAAATCATTCCATCAGAAGTAAGCAGATAAAGGTTTGTTCCTGATTCGACAAAATTGACTATACGTTTTGTATTGTCAACGTTTATCTCCGAAGCAACATGTGATGGAGTTGTTGGAATATAATAGTGTTTATACGTTGAACCACTTACAAAAGATACCACCATTGGTGATGCCGTAATACTAGCTGAACCAAATCCTGTTTGTTGAAAAACACCCACAAGGCTATAGCCATCAAGGATTTTTGAAGAGAGATTTGAGACTTCTGTAAGTGTGGAATCCAATAATGCGTAGGTGGTGGCACCACTTGAATTCGTACCGGTGAGCATAATAAGACCATTGGGTATGACTTTTACACGGGTGATTGTACTTATTGTGCCATGCGTAATAGCCGTTGTGGATTTTTTATCTGTACTGATGATATATTTTTGGACGTTGGTAGGCTCTTCATTGATGGTGTATAAAATTGTATCGCTCTTGTCGTAGTATGCAGAACGAATCAACTTGTTCTTGCTATTGGCTACTACTGATGCAGTAGTGGTAGTTAAACCTGAAGTAGCATAGATTCCAGTATCTGTTAGAAAGTAAAGATCGTCCGTTATTGGATTTTGACCAAGCAGTTGATTATATCTCACATCAACAACTTCACGAGAATTGGCAAGCTGCCTGAATAATCCAGCAGAAGCATCAGCATTACAGCCGGTAATTACCAGAATTGCTATCAGAAGAGAGAATAGTATGAAATTTCTATGTTTCGTCTGCATGGTTGCTGCTCCTATTGTCTATACGTGATAGAGAGGGTGAGGGGGATGAACCCGGCAAGGGCGTTATCCTGCTTCAGCGCATCATCATAGTTGAACTCGGGAATCAACCAAAGCCCGGTGGTCAAGCCAAAGCCCCAATTGTCTCCCGGGTACCAAGTCAATCCCACCTGCACATTGCCGAACAAGGTCATCAATGAGGCATCGTTGTACTTGATATACGCCCCTCCCAGGCCGAAGGAAATCGGAAGGTCCCACTGGCCTTGGACAGGGAAGAATGAGTACTTTGCATAGAAGGGAACTGCAGTGAAGAGCATATTGGATGCGGAGAAGTTGAAGTCATAGCCTATCTCGCCCCCGATTGCAGAAGTAGGGGAATTAAAAACCTGGTAGCTGATCGCTCCATAACCGCCAACCTTTGCACCGGTATTGTTTTCGCCGAAACCCACACGAAAATCCTTGTCTTCAAAAAAATAGGTGAAGGTTGGAAAGGTTGTTCCCAGCGTAAAGGAGAACATTTGGTTTCCCTTGTCATAGTAGGGAACAGCAAAAGCCATAGTGGCGATGATACACATCAATAAGCCAAGCAGCAAGAATCTTTTCATTCGGTACCTCAATGTACGTAGAGAACAACTGGTATGTTTGTTCCGTTACAATAAGCGTTGGTATGACTATACCCGATACAAAGGAATATGCATACCTGTTTGACAGTATAGTAAGTGTCATTACGAAAGGCAAATCCCGCTT
>NZ_DJGW01000115.1:50317-53547 GCF_002432845.1 Sphaerochaeta sp. UBA5836 | reverse complement strand
CCAATAGACTTGCCTTTCTGTAGGTAAACGGGGTAGGGTGGACTAAACCCAACCGTGAAGAGAGGAGACAGATGCCATGAAGATGAGAAATCACATTCTTCGTATGGTGTCTGTCTTTTTTCTTGTCCTAGTGCTGGGTGGGTGTGGGATGGCGGTAATTTTCTATATCGATTCATATATCGATGTTACAGACAATGATACTGAAACCACCCTGTCTGGATCCTATGTAGTAAGAAATGATGAATTCAATAACCTAGCACTCATCGAGGATGATACAGGACCTTCACTTTGGATCGGTTACATGGTAAGTGATTCATCCACAATATCTTCAAGCAGCAGTATCATCAATCTATTTGCTTATACATACGGTAAAAAGCCGAATGGGCGTACAATCGATAAAATTTCGTTATCAAATCCAGCAGTAGTCAGCGCAAGCGATGGATCATATGCATTATTTCAATTCTCTGGCATAAATAGTTCAAATGATTATGCCGCGCCTTTGTACCATGCCACAGCAGTCGATCATACCAGTCCCGAAGACACATTCACTATCACAAAAACAGATGTCAATTCTACGCATGTTGAGTTTACCCTTGCTTTTGATAACGCAAAATTTGTCAGTCATATAGATGGTGGAATACTTCGTAGATATGATGGTACCCAATTTCCCAACGATGTACCGTACAGTGAAAAAGGGGCTTTTCCTGATTACTTTTATTCTACAAATCCTTCGAACGAATTATATTGCCATATTTTCGCTGCCATGAATGTAACTGAAGGCTCATTCTCCAATATTTACTGGACAAGTTTGGCTTATCTAGGGTATCTTCAATTAGATTAACATAAAAAGGGGACCTTCCCTTCTACAATAGTAATTTTGTATAATCTATAAATAATATATATTCTGTTAACTAGAAACCATCCCAAACATATTTGTTTTGATGGGCCATCAATTACTCGACAGTAACCGACTTGGCTAGGTTTCTCGGCTTGTCAGGATCATTTCCCTTGAGTACTGCACAGTAGTAAGCATAGAGCTGGCTGACAATCACACTGAGAATCGGGCTGAACAAAGGATGCGTCTGTGGAAGCCTGAAGATTGCATCGGCTGTATCATCAAACGTATGCACATCCTCAAACGTAATAACCAATGCCGTTGCACCCCTGGCTTTTACTTCCTTGATGTTGGAGTCCATCTTTGCGTACAAGGACGGTTGCGTGCACAGGGCAACCACCAAGGTTGAAGTATCGACCAAGGCAATCGGCCCATGTTTCAGCTCTCCTGCTGCAAAGGCCTCACTGTGCGTATAGCTGATCTCCTTGAGCTTGAGGGCACTTTCCAGACTGATTGCGAAATCAACGAGCCGCCCCATGAAGAACACTTTGGTTTTGTTGAATTGGCTGGCTGCAAACCGTTGGATGTCCTCCTGCCGGTCGATAAGCAACTGGGTTTTTCCCGGCAACTGTCCCAGTGCTTCAAGCAGCACCGAGCGTTCCTGCTTTGCAATCAATGCAGCAATGGTGAAGAGACTCAAGAGTTGCGTTGTAAAGGCCTTTGTTGAGGCTACAGCGATTTCTGGACCGGCCTGGGTATACAGGACCCAATCGGCTTCACGGCTGAGCGTACAGCCCACCACATTGGTCAGGGCAATGGTCGGAATCCCAAGCTCCTTCAAGAGCCTGAGGGATGCTATGGTATCGGCGGTTTCACCGCTTTGGCTGATGAGCAGACACACTTCGCCCTCTTTCTGGATATGTCTTCGATATCTGAGCTCACTGGCTACGAGGACTTCGACAGGAAGACCGGCAACCTGTTCAATTACATAGGAGGCTACCATGGCCGCATGGTAGGCGGTCCCGCAGCCGGTGATCAGCAGGTGTTTGCAGTTTTCCAAAAGGTTTTCTATTTGGGTGGGAAACGCCAATACGCCATCCTTGCATCTCGAATGCAACGTGTCACGCAGAGCCTTGGGCTGCTCGCAGATCTCCTTGAGCATGAAGTGTTCGAATCCGCACTTCTCTGCTGCTTCCATATCCCATTCGATGGTCTGGATTTCCCGCTCGATCTCATCCCCATCGAGGTTGTAGATATGCACCTCATTCTGCGTAAGAGTGGCAACCTCCAAATCCTCCAGGTATTGGACTTTCCTGGTATGGCTCAAAAGCGGCGGCACATCGCTGGCCAGCATGGTGGCATGCTCGCTTCTTCCGATGACCAAGGGACTGTCCTTTCGTGCAACCACCAACACCTCGGGGTGTTGACTGCAGGCAACTGCGATGGCATAGGAGCCTTCCAGGCGCTTGACCGTCTCCGTGACGGCCTGCAGGAGATCGCCGTTGTAGTGGAAGTCGATCAAGTGGGCGATGACCTCGCTGTCGGTTTGGCTCACGAACTTCACTTGATGCTTTTCAAGCCATGACCGCAGCTGGGCATGGTTTTCTATGATTCCGTTGTGGACCACGGCAATGTTCTGTGAAACATCGGTATGGGGATGGCTGTTCAGGTCAGACGGTTCGCCATGAGTCGCCCAACGGGTATGTGCGATACCGCATTTTCCGGTAATCGGTTTTTGCTGGACCAAAAGCTCCAAATTGGAAAGTCGTCCCTTGATCTTGCGTATCTGAAGGTTGTTTTTCTCATCAACCAAGGCGATACCGGCAGAATCATATCCGCGGTATTCAAGCTTGCGAAGAGCTTCAAGGAGAAGGGAGGAAGCTTCCTCTGTTCCGACATATCCAACAATTCCACACATGCAACACCCCTTAAAAGGTCCGGTTACAGGTGTAGTAGCATGATTCGTGCTGTTTTTACTAGAGTTTTGACATCATGAACCGGAAAATTCCTTCTTTTTCATGATGGAACAGGAGAGAAGGTAACTTGCAGTGAAGCAGCAAATCGATGCAATCGGCAACAAAACCAGGATGAATGCAGGCATGGAAGCACTTTGCAGCAACGAGGCAAGTACTGATCCGATGCTCATCAGCGCAACCATGACCAAAATATAGTACAACCTGCTTTTTTCAAAACCAAACTTGAAAATCAAAGGATAGTTTATCGAAACAAAGAATGCACCAAACACAAATTGGGTGACGGCGTTTGAAAAAACAGTGTGTATTTCCCATCTGGATGCAAGAAGCCCAATGACCAAAACCAGAAATATGGAAAGCAGTATGCAACCAAGAGCCAATACATATTTGCTTTGTACTACAAGCTTCCGAGAAAACGGAAG
>NZ_DJGW01000115.1:29151-50191 GCF_002432845.1 Sphaerochaeta sp. UBA5836 | reverse complement strand
AATATCGCAATGGCGAGCAACATGATGCCGCTGCGCCTTCGCATCAGAAACACATCCTTGAGCAACAAAGCCATCATACTGCACTCCTTCCTTTGGACAAGAAAATGATCAATTCCTCCAGGCTGAGCCTTCGGGATTCAAGAAACGAAGGAACATCCTCTGTCCTCAGCAACAGTTCCACCTGAAAAGACCCCTCACGTTTTGCGATAATCGAATCGCTGTCGATATCGGCTACCATCTGATGAGAGACAATGCCCAACCGATATGTTTCAAGCAACTCATCTTTTTCCTCCGTGAATCGGATGCATCCCTCTTCCAGGAATGTTACATAGTCGCAGAGTTTCTCCAAATCGCTGGTGATATGGCTGCTGATCAGAATCGTATGGTTTTCATCCTTACTGAATTCAGAAAGAATGGAGATGATCTCATCCCTGGCCAATGGATCCAGGCCGCTCGTGGGTTCATCGAGGATCAGAAGGGAGGCATGATGGCTGAGAGCGACGGCCAACTGAAGCTTCACCTTCATCCCCTTGGAGTACTTTCGATACTGCTTCTTTGGATCAATCTGGAACTGCCTCAGATACATCTCATACTGCCCCTGATCCCAATGTTGGTAACACCGCCTCAATACTGCGGCAAGCTCATTCGCAGTCACAAGGCTGGGAACCGATGCATCATCGACAATGAATCCGATATGCTGGCGAGTCTCGGCTTCATTGCCGATCCGGCTGGAACCAAGCACCGACAGCTCTCCCGAATCCGGGAACAACAGGCCGAGCAGCAGCTTGATCGTAGTAGTCTTGCCTGAACCGTTTGCTCCGATCAAGCCATGTACGGTACCAGTAGCAACTTTGAAATCCTCGATATCGAGGGTAAACGATCCGTAGGTTTTCTTCATTTTCCTGCAGAGAATTGCACTTTCCATCTCACCGTTCTCCTTCTGCAAGCAACTGATACATCATGGCAAGCTCCTCTTCACTGAGTCCGACAAACTGGGCAAGCAAATGAATCGAGCGCATGTGATCCTCGATTTTTCGCAAATACTCTTCCTTGAGCTGTTCATGGCTTCGAGCCGCTACATAGCTCCCTTTCGCTGCAATGGTCTGGATATACCCTTCCCGCTCCAGTTCGTCATAGGCACGCTTGGTGGTTATCACGCTGATGCGCAATTCCTTGGCCAGGGCGCGGATTGAAGGCAGCAACTCACCTTCCTTGAGAATGCCTGAGACTATCTGGGCGCGCATCTGTTGGGCGATTTGCTCATATATCGGGTCTGGATTGGCATTTGAGAGGATGATATCCACAACATGCTCCTTCTGTATATGTACAGTATATACAGTAATAACATCATGTCAAGAGCCTTTCTTTTCCTGTTCTCAAGATTGCAGCAAACCAGTATACTCATAACCATGATCGACTTCACCTATGAAAAGAAAACCACCATCTCCGAAGCATTGATGCAACTTTTTACCATCGTCAGGCTGCTTCGCAGCGACCAAGGCTGTCCTTGGGACAGGGAGCAGGGCCCGAAGCAAGTCTCGACCCATCTCATTGATGAGACATATGAGTATCTGGATGCAGTACTCTGTGAAGACAAGGAGGGCCAGAGCGAAGAGCTGGGCGATGTAATGTTGAATGCGATGATGCTGTTGGAAATGCATCAGGAAACCGATGCGTTGGCGAGTATCGAAGCCCTGAACCTTGTATGTGAGAAACTGATACGCAGACATCCCCATGTCTTTTCCGACCAGAAAGTTGCAAACAGCAGTGAAGTCATCGATGTATGGAATGCCATCAAAGTGAATGTAGAAGGAAAGACGCATCAAAAGGATGACTTTTTCAGTCGTGTCCCCCCTTCCCTTCCCCCGTTGGAAATGGCCAATGAAATCCAAAAGAAAATCCGCAAGGTCGGCTTTGACTGGCCCGAATCCCATGGTGTGTTTGACAAGGTACAGGAAGAGCTTGAGGAAGTCGCTACTGCGTATAAGAACCCTGAGGACAAGCAAGAGGACCTTGAGATGGAGTTGGGGGACCTGCTGTTTGCTGCAGTGAATCTGTGCCGCTATCTGGGGTACAACCCTTCTTTGGCCCTGCATCGTTCCAATCAGAAAATGAGAAGACGCTTCAATGCACTCTACCAGCGTGCTTCGGCGGAGGGCATTGTACTGAGCCGGGAGAACCTCGCTTACATGGACCGGCTCTGGGAAACAATCAAGGAGGAGGAGTGAGCCATGGCCGCCGAACCACTCCAACCCAATCGTGCAGTCAAGCATGAAAAGAGCGCCATCTATGAGCGAATCGCCGTGGACATAGCCAAGCGTATTGCAAATGAGGAACTTGCCGAAGGGATCAAACTATCGGGAAGAACAATTCTCAGCGGTGAATACGGGGTATCGCCGGAGACCATCCGCCGTTCGTTCGCCATCCTGGAAGAACAAGGGGTGGTTGCAGTAATGCAAAACAGCGGTGTAGTGGTGAAAAGCCGTCTGAAGGCCAAAGCTTTCATGGAAGCCTATGAGAAGCACGATGAATCGAAGCATCTGCTTCATCGCATGCGCACGCTTTTGGAAGAGCACGAGGCTTTGGACCGCGAATTCTTCTCGCTTGCAAAACAGCTGTTCACCATAAACTCGCGATTCGCTGAGGCAAACCCATTCCCCATCATCAGCCAAACAGTTTCGCAAGCAAGCAAGGTCATCGGCAGGTCCTTGGGTGAATTGCGTTTTTGGCAGGAAACCGGAGCCACCGTGGTGGCGGTACGAAGAGAGGGTGCGATCACACTATCCCCCGGTCCGTATTTTTGTCTGCAGGCTGAGGACATCCTGATGATGGTAGGCCCTCAGGATTCCCTGCCGCGCATCGAGCACTTACTGCAGTGATGCAAAGAATTGCGGGTACGAAACACCCCAGGAACCGGCGTAGAGCGCTTTTCTGGTGATGCGCAGGCGGCTGGCAAGTGCAAACTTGTCAGTGTCATTGCCGAAGAGCGATTTGACCAGGTTCTTCTCCCCTTCCAAACGGACGGAGAACAAACCCTCCGACTCCTTGTGCACCACCACATCCTTCAATTCTTGATCGCAGAATGATTCGAGCAGCGTTCGGCTCTTCTCGTCCTCCCTGGTCTCAATGGTGTACAGACTTCCTTTGAGATACTTGGCCAACGTCTGTTTCTTGTCGAGCCTGAGGAACAGCACTTGGACGATCTCATAGCCGTCATTCAGGGCCGAACCCAATTTCTCTTTCACTTCTTGTTCCGTCAGATTCTCACTATCGATCAACTCGGCGAGCATCACTTCCTCATCACCGGCAATGCCCACAGAGAGCGGATTGACAAACTCTAGCTTGGGTTTGGGATTGAAGCCCTGGGTGAACTGCACCCCTACTTTCGATCGCTGGAATGCCATCTCAAAATTGCGCATCGCATGGATGTGGCTGATATACAGCGAACGACCGAACCTGCGATAGGTTATCAGGGCTTGGACAGTCTTTGATATGGGTTCCTCCTTCGGTTCAATCACCAAGGTTTTGTCTCTCACTTGTTCAAGAATCGGATCCTTGTGCGTTGTATCGATGACTTCGGTCACTTTCGAGCAGACACCGCAGAGATGGCTGCACGACTCAAAACATCGCTCGGTCAACAAGAGGTTCTTAGCCTTCTCATACTCGTCCTTGAGAAACTTCTTGCTGACCCGCATGCTCACTGAATCCCAGGGAAGCTCTTCGTCAAGGCTGTACGGTTCGAAGATGCAGGTATCAGGATTGTAAGAAGCCTCCCCGATCGCCTCCAGCCACAAATCAGATTTCAGGTATTCGTCCCATGCATCAAGCCGGCAACCCTTGCGGTAGGCTGACTCGATGACAGCTGCATAGCGCTCATCACCACGGCTGATCAGCCCTTCCAGATAACTGATGTTGGGCTCATGATAACTAACCTTGCAACCTCTGATGCGCTCATTGATGGCTTTCTTCAGGGAAGAGAGCTGTTCATAAGACTGGGTCGGTGTAAGTTGGCTGCACCACTGGAATGGAGTATGGGCCTTTGGAATGAAGGTTCCGATGTTGATATTCATCGAGAGGCGGGTGGCATCGTAAATGGCCCCTACATAATCGACGATGGCCTGATTCTCGACCTGCCGATCGACGAAAGGCAATCCCACCATGAAGTAGAATTTTGCCAGTTTCCATCCCCTGCTCTTCGCCTCACGGGCTATCTCGATGACCTGCTCGAGGGGGACTTCCTTGTTCATGGCCCGCTGCCAGGCTTCCTTGGGTGTTTCGATGGCAAAGGTCAATCCGCTTTTTCGTACCTCCGAAAGCTGCTCGAGGATTCCCAGGGAAAACGAGTTCACCTTCAGGCTGGGCAGGGAGAAGGAGACATGCCTGTGCGAATACTCTGCGTTGAGCGTCTCGATCAACTCCTTGATGTACGGATGGTCCCCGCTTGAAAGCGAGGAAAGCGTAATCTCGCGATAGCCGAAGTCGCTGACATGCTGCTCAACCTGGGCTGCCATGGTGCTGTACAGCTTCTGTCGATACGGCTTGTAGTATTGGCCTGCATGACAGAATCTGCAGCTGTTCGGACAGCCGCGCATGATTTCCACCACCCCATTATCCTGGGCCACCTTGAAGTTGGGAACCACATAATGGCGGTAGGTATGAGATTCAGGAGTGGCAAAGTTGGTATCGATGAAGCGCAAAGCCAACTTCTTGCCTGTGTACCAGAGATAGGGAAGGCTTTGCAGCAAGGCAAGTTTCTCGCTTCTGGACTTCTGCTGTTTTTTCGCATCGATCAGAATCCGGGCAACCTCCTGCAGACCTTCCTCGGCTTCCCCGATGTACACGAAGTCCATGAACGGAGCGAATGGAAGAGGGTTGGTGACGGCAGGGCCTCCACAGATTACTATCGGATGCTCATCGGTCCGGTCACAGGCATGCAGGGGAATCCCTCCAAGGTCCAAGACCTGAAGGATGTTTGTTGCACTCAGTTCGTATCCGATGGAAATTCCCAGCATATCGAGTTCGGAAAGCGGTTTTTGAAGATCAAGGGTATAGAGGGGAAGCTGTTTTTCCCTGAGCAGCTGTTCAAAGTCCGGGGCTACCGAAAAGACACGGTCGCAATAAACCTCCTCCATGCTGTTGAGCAAGTCATAGAGAATACGTACGGCGTTGTTGCTCATGCCGATTTCATACAAATCAGGAAAGCAAATTGCTGTATGAAAATACACCTTTGCAAGGTCTTTGGTTCCATAGTGGAACTCTCCGCCTGTATATCGGGCTGGATTTTGAATCATCAACAAGTCATCGGCGATCATATCTACAATCTGCATGGCATCATCCTATTTCATGGTATGGTATTTGCCAAGCTTTGGTATTTGTTTGCCTGAACGCGCTGATCGGCTTGGCTTGCGAATCGGGCAAGGGCAGTATACAGGTTTTTCTTCATCGTGGCATCAAGCACCTTGCTCTCAAAGGTAGCGGCGTATGAGAAGTAGTCATAGGCGCGTTGAACGTCGTGTTGCAACAGGCTTGCAAAGAGAAGCAGGTTCACTGCTTGTTCATCCGTCAAGGAAGTGAATGCTTCCTTGATGAGGGAGAAAGAGGTATTGGACTCAACCAATACCTTGGCATAGGCCAGGCCGTCCAAGGAACCCTGCAAATAGGTGGTGAAGATCCTATGGGCATCCTCGGTTCGTTTGGCGCCAAGCAATGCTTGATACAGCTCCTTGGCGGTTGCCTCGTCCAAGGCCTTTTGCTCTTCCAGCAACAGGCCCATTTCAATAACCAGAGCGCCATCCGCCACCCTGTTTCCCAGCAGGACAGCAAGCTTTGCCGCTGAAACCGATGTACCCTGCCTGCCTGCCATCGCCACATACAAGCGCAGGCTCGCATGTGCTTCCTCAATTTTGCCAAGTCGCTCCTGGGCCAACGCCACATAGTACAGGGAACCCTTTTGATAGGTATGGGAAAAGTCCTCTCTTGCAACGCGTTCAAGCCTCTCATAGTCGCCCTGCATTGCAAGTTGGTCGAGCGAAGGCTCGCCTTTGCGGCATCCGGCGAGAAGCAAACAAAAAGAGAACAGAAGAAGGGTGCAATAACACTGTCTCATCATCTTCTGTTCTCCTATCACTATCAAAAAAACAAGGCAGGCAATAAGCCGGGTTCTGTATCAGATGATCATCTATCTACGCCTCCTGTTACCAGGATGCTGTAGCAACCGACCCGCAGGCTCAAGGCGGACAACCCAACCTGCTGCTTGATTTTGCTCCTGACGAGGCTTACCCTGCCACTGTTGTTGCCAGCAGTGCGGTGGGCTCTTACCCCACCATTTCACCCTTGCCGATTGCTCGGCGGTATATTTTCTGTGGTGCTCTCTATAGCGTCGCCGCTCCCGGGTGTTACCCGGCGTCATGTCCTATGGAGCCCGGACTTTCCTCAAGCGGCCTTACGGCCGCCCGCGATCATCTCGCCTACCTTGTAAAAATCCTAGAGCAGGTCGTCGAATTCGCTTGAATCGACAAAGTCGGCAAGGCCGCCTTCCTCAATCTCAACATCCTCGATTCTCTTGCGGAACTGCTCATCCGCACCCTCAACCTCTTCATAGTAGAGGATTCGGCTGCAGTACGGGCAGAACTCAATATCCTTGGCTGAACGAACAACATTGACGAACTGGATGGGAAGTACAATGTGGCATCCCTGGCAAACCAACCCATGGATTGGAACAATCCCCTTGCCCTTCTTGTTCTTCACAATGTTGCAGAACTTATTGTACAGGTCCTCGGTGATGTCGCCGGCGATGTACTGCTCGCATTTGGTCTCAAGCTTGGCAAGCTGTTCTCTCTTATCGGAGAGCAGGGCTTCAATCTTGCTTGCTTCGTTATCCACTTCCTGCTTCTGCAACATCATCAACTGCTCTTTTTCGGTGAGGCGGTCACTGAATTCATGGACCTGCTTCTCCTTGACGTGCAGTTGCTTGAGCAGACTTTGTTCTTTTGCAGAAGCATCCTTGATTTCCTTCTCAAGCGCTTCGAACTCACGCTGGGTGGAGATCAATTCCATCTGCTTTTCGGAGTTCTCACGGGCATGCACTGCATCATCGTACTGGATGCGCAGGCTTCTGAGGTCATCCTTTGCTGTTTCACTTCTGGCATGTTCATCAATATATTCCAAATTGATCTTGTCCAGCAGCTCCTGCTTGACTTTCAGATCTCTGGGCAACTTGACAATCTCATCCTCAAGGGCAAACCGTAAGGTCAGGTCTTCCTGCAATTGGCTGAGTTTTGCAAATACTTCTGCTTCTTCCATCATCTTCTCCCTGTATCTCAAATGAAATCCTTCAATTTCCTACTGCGCTTGGGATGCCTGAGCCTTCTGAGTGCCTTGGCCTCAATCTGGCGGATTCGTTCCCTGGTCACCTCAAAATACAATCCAACTTCCTCAAGTGTCAATGAATATCCATCCTCCAGGCCGAATCTCATCTTCAGGACCTCCTGCTCGCGGGCAGGAAGGGTTGCCAGAACATCCTTGAGCTGTTCCTGAAGCAGCGAATACGCGGTCTGGGTGGCAGGATTCTCCACCTCCTTGTCCTCGATGAAGTCGGAGAGCAAAGAGTCTTCCTCCTCGCCTACCGGTGTCTCCAAACTAATCGGTTCACGGGCAACATTCTTGACCGCCTTTACCTTGCTCTCGGTCCATCCAAGCTTCTCAGCCACTTCCTCATCGGTTGGTTCCCGACCCAGCGACTGCATGAGCATCCTCGACTCCCTGACCACCTTGTTGATCTGCTCGATCATGTGCACAGGAACACGGATGGTACGGGCCTGGTCGGAAATCGACCGGGTGATGGCCTGCCGAATCCACCACGTTGCATAAGTGGAGAACTTGAATCCCTTGCGGTACTCAAACTTCTCGACAGCCTTGATCAAGCCGATGTTGCCTTCCTGAACCAGATCAAAGAAGTGCAACCCCCGATTGGTATATTTTTTTGCGATGGATACCACGAGCCTGAGGTTGGCGCGGATCAAGCGGTCCTTGGCATCCTTCATCATCTTCTGGCCGTACTTGATCTTCGTGGAGTGCAACAAGATATTATCGCAGGTGTCTTCGAACTGGTACTCTATCTGCCTCAGATCCTTCTCAGTCAATTGGAGTTCCCGGATAAGGTCCTTGATCGTATCACTGGACAGGTGGAGTTCTTCTTCGATTTTTGCACTCCTGGACTGGGTTGCAAGGTCTCGCCCGAGCTGTCTCAACTCCTTGGCTGAAGAGATGTGAAGCTTATTCTCAAGCTGCTGTTTCTTTTCCTTGTAGGAGCGGATCCTGTTCTCGGCATCCACGAAATCGTGGGTGAACGAGGTGATCTCCTCGGGCTGCAAATCAACTTTTGCAAGTTTCTTCAACAGCGTCATCCGGGTCTTGATCAATGCCTCATCATGCAGCACATCCTCGCCGCTGCTGATCATCTGCTCTTTCTTTCCGATATAGTTTTTCAGGCCCGCCTGCACATCCTTCAGCTGTTCCTTGTAAAATTGGGTGAACCGCTTCTGGTTGGTGACAAGCTCCTTGTAGTCCTTTGCATTGTACTCTTCTTCCTGACCTTCAATCTTGGTGTTGAGCGTTTTGATGATCTCATGGAACCGGGTGATCATAACCCCGCTTTCCTGGATGACATCCTTGATGATCAAGGCACCGTCTTCCATCTTCTTGCTGAGCTCAACCTCCTGGTCGGCGGTCAGCAGGCTCTCCTTGCCGATTTCCCTCAGATAAAGACGGATCGGATCATCGCCGCTGGAGTCGCTCTTGTCGGTTCCCAGGATGGTGTTGTGACGGATGTGTTCAATATCACCTTCATGGTCGTCAAGACTGGAAATATCGACAAAATGATCACTTCCACCAACCGCATCATCATCGGTTCCCATGCCGCTCCAGGCATGTTTCATCGAGGCAGGATGCTCGTCCTCATCATCAAGTACGGCATCCTCTTCTTCCTCCTCCTCATCATCACTTTCCCGGCTGCCGTTCTTTTTGGCTTCCGGCTTGTCGTCGTGATGTTCGGAAAAATCATTTATCAGCGCATCGACGGAAAGGTCATCCTCAAGATCCTCCTCAAGCAGGTCGACATCATCCGGTTCCTCTTCCAGGTCGGTATCGATTTCATCCTCGGACGGACCTTCGGAAAAAAGACCTGCAGCAGGAGCCTCATCACTTTCCGTGACGATGATCTCCAACTCACTGAGGGTCTGCATGATTTCATCGACAGCCTCATCCGTGGCATTCTGTGGACCAAGAGCCTTTCTGATATCCTCTTTTGTCACATGTCCGGTCTCTGCTGAACGCGCCACCATATCCTTGACTATGGCCTGCGAAATGTTTTCATCAAGCATCTGTATTATCTACCTACCCTGTTTAAATATCCTGCTCGAGAGTCTTCCTGAGTCTGGCAATCTTTGCGTCAATCTCCGTCTTCTCCCGAAGCAATTCCTCGATTCCTTCATCCCCGGTACCGTCTAGCAGACTGATATCCAAGAGCCGTTTATTACTCAATCGCTTTTTCTCATACGTCCTCAATTGAATTCGGTTCACAGCTTCATTGAGCACTCTTTGCGGAGCAAGCTTGAACTCCTCCATAGTGAACGATGCAGCGACATCACTGCGAAGTTGCTCATCATCAATCATCTGCAGGATATACTCATCATGCTTGCCGACTTCCTCTCTTGCAGCTTCCTCCAATACGTTATACAGTGCTTCTGCTTCTGCATCCTCCAAGTCTTCAACAGCGATCTTGTACCTTGTTTGCAGATACAACTCCCTATTGTTGACCAAAGTCAACATCGCATACAAATCCACGGAAATTGTTGCAGGATTCAGTGGCTTTACCCCCATTTCTCCTGCTGCCGCCACCGGTTTTGCTACGGGGGTGGCGTTCCGTGAATAATCGTCAAGTATCGACGATTCGTCAACATTCAGCACTGCCGCCAATCCCTTGATCAGGTCCTGCTTCTCAATAGACGACGCAGTGGCGTCCAAATATGGTCTCACAGCGTTAAATACTGCGGTTTTGCCTTTGGGCGTTAGTATATCATACTGGTTTACCGCATTGTTTACAAGATAACGAAACCCTTGCTGTGGCTGTTGTAACGCTCTTTTCAGAGCCTGTTCCCCTTCATGTTGGACGAGCTCCGAAGCATCCTTCGCCGACCCCAAGGTCAGAACCGAATTCTCCATGCCGATATTTTGTGCGATCACCAACGCCTTTGCCGTGGCGCTCTGTCCTGCCCGGTCATTGTCGAAGAGTATCTCCACGGATGTGCAATAGCGTCTGAGCAGCTTTGCCTGTTCCTCGGTGAAACTGGTTCCCAAGGGAGCCATGGCATTAGTGAAGCCGCTCTGATGCAATGCAACCACGTCGAAGTTTCCTTCGCACAGGATTGCCTTCTGCTCCTTCTTGATCGTATCGAGCGACTCGTAAAGCCCGAACAAATGGTGCTTCTTGCTATAAATCGCCGTTTCAGGGGAGTTGATGTATTTGGCTTTTGATGTGAAGGTGAGGTCCCGGCCGCCGAAGGCTACCGTCTTTCCCTGCCAGCTTCGAATGGGAAACATCAATCTGTCGCGAAACAAGGGATAGGTGGGATTGTTCTGGCTGAACAAGCCGCTTTTAGCCAGCAATTCTTCACTGTAGTGACGCTTTGCAAGAAATGAGTACAACCAGGAGCCATCCTGCGGGGCATAGCCGAGATTGAACTTCTCCCACATCGCCTCGGATACATTGCGTTCACGCAGGTATGCCCTTGCATGCTCGCCTTGAGCGGAGGATGTAAGCAAAAAATGAAAGGAGCCTGCAATCTTGTCATACAGGTCGTAGAGTGTTTCGTTCAAATCCCTTGATCTTTTATCCTCGGGACTCTCCTCCTCGAGCTCGACTCCCGCCTTCTTTGCAAGAATCTTCACTGATTCAATGAAAGAGACCTTCTCCATCTCCATGACGAAGTCAAACATCGACCCGCCCTTTTTGCAACTGAAGCAGTAGTAGAAACCCTGTTCATCGACCACTGAGAAGGAAGCTGTTTTTTCTTGATGGAACGGACACAAGCCCCATAACCTGCCGCCTCTTGAGGAGAGCGTTACATAGTCCGAGACGACTTCACTGATGGGAATACGCGCCTTGATCTGCTCAAGGACCGATTCAGACACTTTTGCCATACGCTATCCTACACACGAATGATCGGCTCTTGTCCGGTCTGCCGGCGAAGAATCTCATCGATCTCCTCTTTGCTATAGACCTTTCCTTGTCCGATTCCCGGGCATGATGCCTTCTCTGCTTCCCAACTCTCTTCGTTTTCCATTACGCTCCTCCAGAAAGGATAGGTGCGACATTGCCTGGGTCTTGCATGGTAGACCGAGCAACCCTGTTTCGTAAGGAAAATACAGTCGTAATTCTCTTTCTCCAGCAAACTGACCATGCTGAATGAACCCATATCCACCAATCGGCAATAGGTGCGGATGAAGCGGTCCTCATCCATTGAAGTGTAGGCACAAAGCCTCTGTAGATCTTCTTGAGAAAGGAATACATATCCAGGTTCGCAACTGCAGCAATAGTTGCAGCCGGGAACACAGGTAAAAGCCAACCCTTTCTCATAAAAACAATGCATCGGCACCTCTTTCATCATAGAGAACGGAAAAAAGGCCTTCCTCAAAGAAGAAGGCCTCCAAGTGGAGAGAGAAGGATTCGAACCTTCGAAGGTGTAACCAACAGATTTACAGTCTGCCCCCTTTGGCCGCTCGGGAACCTCTCCATGCCAAAAGACAAACGTACATTACAAACTATTGTAGCTTTTGTCAACCGCTGTTGAGAAAAATCTCGTACCAGGGAGTTTTTCACACGTCTTGACAGAGAGTTTTTCTGCCGGTATATTGCAACAGTCCAAGCCGACTTAGCTCAGCGGTAGAGCACGTGACTTGTAATCTCGGGGTCGTCAGTTCAATCCTGACAGTCGGCTCACAAGCATATCAGATATCCTGGTATGCTTTTTTTATTTGGCTCAAGGAATTTCACGCATTCGAGACGAGCTGCGGATCTTCAGGCTGGGTTGCAGGATGGTATCCTCGCATCGTTTTCCGCCAATGATATCCTCCAGCTGTTCAAAAGCCTTTTCGCCCAACATGTGGGGATCTTGATGAATGCTGCTCAACGAAGGCCGGGCGATTTCCGAAAGAAAGGAATCATCGTAGCCAAGGATGGAAACCTGTTGGGGAACGGCGATGTGCTGTTCATCCAACGCCTGCAAAACCCCTGCTGCTACTGCATCGTTGCAGCAAATGACGGCATCGAAATCACGCAGCCTTGAGAGAAACTCCTTTGCCGTTGCATATCCACTGGAAAAATCGTAGCCGGTCATGCAGATCAGCGAGGGGTCAAGAGGGAGAGAGAACTCCGACAGTGCCCGCCTGTATCCTTCGAGCCGGTCCAAAGAAGAGTAGCTGCCGCGGTTTTGTTGGTCCAAATAGGCAAGCATCTGCTCAATACTCTCACTCGGCCGTTGCCAGAAGCTTGCAAAAAAGGCGATATGCCGATGATTGCCCCTGAGCAAATATTTTGCAGCCAGATATCCACCCTCCACATTGTTGTAATAGATGTGGCTTGCACCCTTCAGGTAGTCTCTTCGATAGACGATCAGCAGCGGGAAATCAGGTGGAAAGAGATTCGCAAGCACGAGAGAGGACGTATCGGCCAGCGGGCAGAACAGCAACGAGGAAACACCCAGGGAAGATGCCTGTACAAGACAGCGCACTTCCTGCTCGGCGCTTCCATTTGCAGAGTAGAGGGCAACATGACACCCTGCCTGGTTTGCCTGTCTCATCACACCCTCAACGACCGAAGAAAAAAAGTGATTCTCCAGACTCGGTACGATCAAGGCCATGACGGAGAACTTCTGTTTCTTCACTGCGGGCACATACCCGAGCTTTTGCATCGCCTTGCGAATGGCCTTCTCAGATTCAGGATCGACGTTGCGGGCATGATTGATCACCCGCGAGACGGTGGCGATGGACAGTCCTGCCTCCTTGGCTACATCGGTAATGGTTACTTTCTTGGTATTCAATCCGAGGCCTCCACAATGGAAAGATCTGCTTTGCATGCTGCAAGCTTGGAGAAGAAACCAGGAAATGAAACATCGGCACATTGGGCGTCGGTCACGACAACCTCCCCTTCCGATGCCAGGCCTGCGGCCACCAACGCCATGGCAATGCGATGATCAAATGCCGATGAGACAGTCCCCCCCTGTATCGGGGTCGGTCCATCCACCACCAGACAGTCCCGCTCCATATGCAAAGAGCACCCGAGCGAATTCAGTTTTGCAGTCATTTCCGCCACTCGGTCGGTCTCTTTCTGCCTGACATGCTCCAAGTTTGTGAATACCGTCCGACCCTCGGCCTGGGTAGCCAAGACAGACAAGGCAGGCAGGGCATCCGGGATATCCGATAGGTCGATGGTCAATCCCCCTTGCAACTTCTCACCTCCGACGATGTGCAACCGGTCATCGCCCTGCCTATGGATGCATGCGCCGAATTTACCCAGGATGTCCACCACCTGCTTGTCTCCCTGGGAATCGGAGAAATCAAGGCCGGTGAGCACTACATCTGAATCTGTTATTGCAGCACCCACCAACGGGAAAGCGACGGCAGACCAGTCGGCTGGTATGCTGAAGCTGCCACCGTGGTAGCGCTGCCCGCCTTCAACGACAAAGCGGGAAAAATCCGAGGGGTTCGCAATCTCGACTCCCATACGTTTCATCCAATCAAGAGTCATTTGCACATAGGGTTTTTCCAAGGCATTGACCACCTGGATTGTGGTCGTACGCTTTGCCAGGGGGGCTGAAAGCAACAGGCTGGAGACATACTGGCTGTTCCTGCCTTCAATGGTCACGTTTCCTCCCTCAAGCAATCCTCGTACCACCACCGGAGGGCAACCTTGACCGCCCCTGGTAAGAAAGGCTGTGGCACCCAGGCAGTTGAGTGCGTTCACCAAGGGGAGAATCGGCCTGCGCCGGATCTGCTCATCACCGGTTATGACCGTATAGCCATCGACCAGGGAAGCCACCGAAGTAAACAAGCAGGTGGTGGTTCCCGAGTTTCCCGTATCCACCACATTTTGGGGCACTACAAGATCGCCTCCCCTTCCCTGCACAATCCAACGATGCTCTTCCTGTTGGACAATGGCTCCAAAAGCCCGTGCTGCGGCGAGGGCACTCAACCCGTCACCACTGGCCAGCGGGTTTTCGATGCAAGTCTGGCCATCGGCAAGGGTTGCCAGAAGAATTGACCGGATTGTATGGCTTTTGGATCCAGGCACCTGGAGCTCCCCTTTCAAAGAACCGGGTTTTACGTGAACATTCATGATTGTTTCCTTCTGGGTTTGCTGTAGGAAAGGATGATCGGCCTTTCAATATATACCATGTAAATTACCATATAGTATGCTGTGTATTGAATATTTGTGCAATATTATTCGTTAATAATCACTTTGTGTTCTCTAATTTATACTCATGCAACAAAAAAGAAAGCAAGGTTTTTACCCTATAAAATGTAAATTTACATATTCTCCTAATAAAAAAGCTCATACGTAGGCAGTTTTCTCAATTCTTATTTCATCAGGTCGGGACGAAGGCGTTCAGCTCCATCCATGTAGACCGGCTTGGTATGCTCGGTGTGGAAGTTGAGGATGAGAAGCATGCGGATGACACGCTCAAGCATGCCATCGATTTCAAGCTCCTGCATGCAGAACAAGGGGGTCTTGTTGCAATAACCGCCTTTGCGCAAACCGTTTGCCGGATTTCGGCTTTTCAGATCACTGGTCTGGGTGATCAATACACTTGCAATATGTGCTTCTTCAAGGCTGTTTTGCTCAAGCAGCGTCCGGTAGAGCTTGCAGGCGGCCTCTTCAATACGCTGCGGTTCATCCCGCTCTACACAAATGGCTCCGCGGATTGCGCAAATGGTTGGTTTATGCATGATACTCCTTTTTTTCAGCTGACTACCAGACCCTTCTCGAACAATGTCTCCAACAAGGCTACCACGAATCCCAAGGCAAGGATGCACATCATTCTTGCGATGGTAAGGAGCACCGGGGAAAGGGGAAATACCCGATCACCGGCCCACACGATGCAGGAGAACACCAAGATCCAGACACCGAACAGCAGACTGGTCCAGCTGATCAGATACAGAAAAAATTGCAGCAACTCGACGAAATCCTCGGTTACGGAAAAGAAACTGCCGAGCAGATATACGAGAAAGAAAAATATGTACAAAAGCAACGTGTAGGTATGCACCCTGCTGGAGAACGCCAGCAATCGTCTTGTCTGCAACATGATCAGAGAATACCATCTACCGTAGCTTGTCTGCAACCGGGAAGCTGACAAAGAGCAAACCGCCCTGTTTTGCGAACACATCCAGAAAGGAATCGGTTGTCCTATTGGAGAGCGAGAGGCTGTCCATCGACAAGCGGTAATTCTCCAAGGGCCATTGCAGCTGCTTTGCGGTGATATACGCATCCCGGGAGAAGCCGGCGGGAAAAAAACTGACCTGCCTGCCGGCTTTCAAGGACTCGAACCGATGATACCCTCGGACAAGATGCACCATCTCATACGCTGTATACCAGAGCTCCGGGGGACCGTATTGCTCGAACAGGGAGAAGGTTGCAAACAGGTGATCCATGCGGAATCCTCCGCCGCCGATGATGCAATAGGACGCATAGCCCAGGCTCACCGCCTTTTTGATCGCCAACTCAGTATCGCTCTCATCCTTGTCCCTGGGACTTCGCTCATGCACCAGCTGTTGTATTTCCTGCGAAAAAAGCGTCGAGTCATAATCACCGACCCAAAGATGTACTGGTATGCCGAGTCTCTTTGCGGTATCATACCCGCTGTCGGCTGCGATGACAAAATCATCTTTTTCCACGAAGCCCGACGGGATTGAAGACGGGGCTCCGCCACCTGTGCAGATAATTGCTTTGCTCATATTTTCTCACTTTATGTTGCGTATCTATCAATATTGGAATAGTATATTACCACATCCATAAATCAAAGAGGTTATAGCATGTCCAACGTTGCTCAACACTTGGCCCAGTATGCACTCAAATGTGCCGATATCATGATTCCCAAACCAGGTACCGACCTGACCAAATGGGCCGTCGTCGCTTGCGACCAGTATACGTCAGAACCCGAGTATTGGGAACAAGTCGCCGACTATGTCAAAGATGCTCCATCGACTCTGAACCTGATTTATCCAGAAGTCTATCTTGAGGAAGCCGATCCACAGAAACGTATCAAATCCATCAACGAGACCATGCAAGCGTATATCAAGCAAGGCATTTTCACAACCTACCCGAATTGCTTCTTCCTTGTCCATCGAACGACCGACAACTGCCCCGGCGGCAGGTGGGGGCTCCTGGTCACCCTTGATTTGGAACACTACGACTATGCCAAAGATTCCAGAACCTTGATCAGGGCCACCGAAGGAACCATCCTGAGCCGAATTCCCCCAAGAAAGGAAATCAGGCGCAATGCCCCTCTTGAACTGCCCCATATCATGGTATTGATCAACGACGCAAAACGCTCGGTCATCGAACCGTTGGCAAACAAAACCGATACACTGGAAAAGGTCTACGATACCGAGCTGATGGCAAACGGCGGACACCTCAGCGCATGGAAGGTCGACCGGCAAGAGGATCTACAAGCCATAGCCCTTGCCGTTGAGGCGATGCACGCAGAGCTGGATCCTTCCAACCCCCTGCTCTTTGCCATGGGGGATGGAAACCACAGCCTCGCCACCGCCAAAAGCTGCTGGGAGGATATCAAGCAAGGGTTGAGTGAAGATGGGCGGAAAAATCATCCGGCACGATATGCACTTGTGGAATTGGAGAACATCTTCGACCCGGGGCTTGCGTTCGAACCCATCCACCGGGTGCTTTTCAATCTCTCAAGGCAGACCTTTCTTGAGGAGATTGCCAAGGTTTGTGAGTCGTATGTTGTAAGCAAGGCCTCAAGCAAGGAAGAGGTGTTGCAGCAGATCAATGTGAATGACGGCCTGCAGAAGTTCGGGTACTGCGACGCCGAGGGTTTCTTGGTGATAGGAATGAGAGAGAGCAAAGCATCCATTGCTGCAGGTACGCTGCAATTGGTGATCGACTCCCTGCTCGCACAGAAGCTGGCAACCGTAGATTACATCCACGGTGTGGAAGTTGCTGCCAATCTGGGCAAAAAGAAGGGCAACATCGCCCTCATCCTTCCCGATGTCTCCAAGGCAACCTTCTTCGATACCATCATCAAGGACAATGCGCTCCCGCGCAAAACCTTTTCCATGGGAGAAGCGCATGAAAAACGGTATTACATGGAAGCTCGTCGAATTCAGCCTTGAGAAAGCAACTCTGATGCGTCGTAGGCACCGCAGCGGATGAGTTCATACGGATTTTTCGTACAATCGATCAGGGTGGAGGGAGTATCCCTGCCTCTATCCGGGTCGATGACAATCGCCTGGACTTTCTGTTTATACGTGAAAATGATATCGGTGATATTGGTAATGGCAAATCCCGCATCATTGACGCTTGTGGAGTAGATGGGAGTGCCAAGTTTGGTCAGAATGGCCTGGATGAAGGCATCATCGGGAACCCGTATTGCAGTACTACCCCCTCCCTCCCGGTTTTCCAGGATGACGGTAAGTGCACAAGGCCAGTGCTTTTTTAGCACTGGGGGCACGATGCAAAGCTGATGAGCCGATTCTAGGGTGGCGAGCACGATGAAATGGTGTTGCCCGATAGGTTTCTTCAAGGCACACAATTTCTCGTAAGTCGTTGCATATTGACCGCTCAGACCATAAATTGTATCACAGGGAAGGACCAAAAGTTGTTCTTCCCTCAATAGTTGCACTACTTGATCCACGGTGGAATCCACCGTCTTGTATAGCAGCTGTGCTTCCTCAACCATCCGACCCACGATTCTTTCTCCGTTTGCCCACAAGCAGTATATAGCATACCGCAAGAAGAGTTGAGAATGCTAGTGCCAGTAAAAAAACAAGAGTGGTGGATAAGCCGGCAAAGGAAGGAAGGGTTGCCTGCATACCCGTCGTGGCCGGAACAGGCAAGGATGCATCGTCCTCTTCGAGGTCGAAATAGAATACTTGCTCACCCTCGCTCTGGTACCCGTATTTGAAGGCCGCATCCTGGATGGCATCGCGCTCGCCCATGCGATCTCGTTGGTTTTTCAAGGAATCCACCTGCAACGAAAGCACTTGTTGTGAATATCGCAGTGTCTCAATTTCCCTGCGTAGCGCCTGGTTATGCAGAAATCCACCTTCACCGAAAACTGAAAGCATCAGCGGAAAGGATAAAACCAGGCTTATAGCGAATACAAACAGGAATTTTCTTGTCATGCCATCCTACAATCTATATAATAATTATGATACTATGGTTAGAGTATCGGTGTAAAGTTTGCGTGGAGGTTGGCGATGTCTGAAAACAAACACTATGGACGGCAAATCTTTCTAAGCTTGTTTCTTACTGTTTTTCTGTTGCTTGCAGTCCTCTATCTGGCATCCCGTTTCCTCCTGCCGCTGTACGACATCAACCAAGAGATGCTGTACGGGCTTTTGGTAAAACTATTTCCCCTGCTCATCGGGTTGGTGATGATAGAAATTGGCGTGCTGGTGGCTCATCGCAGGGATGAAGATTATGCCGACCAGGTGGACAAACTCCCACCCAATGCCTATGACAAGCCGTTTTACAAGCTTCCCAACGACGATCCTACACATGTGCATAGTGAGCAACTCGCTTATGGACAACAGAAAGTTGAGGCGGCGCAACAACAAAGAGTACAGCCGGTTGAAATTCAGGAAGAAAAACTAGAGATGGAACCGGTCATCAAGCCGATGGTTTCTGTTCCTCCGGTTGTTCGATATGATAAAGAACCTGAAGTCCAGAAAATCGTTGAAGTTGAGGAACCGGTAAAACCGATAGCTGAAGAGGTTGTTTACAGCACTGATTTCGACACCATTCTCTCGATGGAGCTGGAAAACTCAAAGGATATGGATTACGACCTGACATTGGTCTTGATTGAAGTCACCGAAGGGCCCGCCTCCCTCATAGCCAACAAGCTGATGATGCAAAGCGGCGAGCTGGCTTACAGCTTCTCCCTCGAAGGCGGCAAAATAGCCATGGTCCTTCCCTTCTACAATGCCGACGAAGCGCGGTCATTCACCCTTGGCATGATTGAGAGTTGCAAGAAAGAGTTTTCAGGCTCTTCCCTGCAAATAGGGTTTGCGTCACGAAACGGCAGGATGATCGACAGCAGCCAACTGCTTCATGAAGCGGAAGCTGCCTGCAACGTTCAGGAAGACTAATTTTTCAACGGAATATCAAAACACATGCGGTCTTTGGTCAGAATCGTCGGGCCAAAGACTTTTTTTGCATCCTTGAGCAGGTACTTCAGTTCGCGATCGCTGTACCGAGGGCTGTAGTGCAAGAGACCCAGCTGGGTTACCTCTGCCTCCTTGGCGATTCTAGCAGCATGCTCGGCTGTCATATGCTTCTTTTCAAAGGCGGTTTCGGCCATGTCGGCTGTAAACATTCCTTCGCACAGCAGCAAGTCGCTGTTTCGCACATGGTCTGCTATGGTGGGAAGATACACCGAATCGGTTACATAACTGAATTTCCGCCCTTGACGCTTCTGTCCCATCACCTGATGACTTTCAATGACGGTGCCATCGGCCAAGGTGACGGAGAGTCCTTTTTGCAATTTTCCCCACATCGGACCCATGGGAATTCCCAATTGCCGGGCAAGGTCGGGATGGAATTCGCCGGGTCGATCCTTTTCCTGCATGACATACCCCACACAAGGCTTGGTATGATGCAGATCAAAAGCGGAAACCGTAAAATCCTCGGTTTCGAGAATAACCCCACTCTCTGCAATTTTTACTATGATCTCATAATTGATGTACATATCCAGGATACGTCGATTGGCATCGATGTACTCCTTGAGTTTTGCAGGACCGTAAATGGTCAATGGCTCGTTGCGATCGACCTGGCTGGAGAGCATCAGGATTCCTGGTAGCCCGGTGACGTGGTCTGCATGCATGTGACTGATGAAAATGGAGTGGATTTTCTTCCATTTGAGATTCAACATCTTCAGCGAAACCTGAGTCCCTTCCCCACAGTCAAAGAGAAAGAGCTCCCCGTCCCGACGAACCATCGCGCTGGTGAGATACCTATTGGGAAGAGGCATCATGCCGCTGGTCCCCAGAACAAACACTTCAAAATTCATGCGGTCAGTATAGCTGAAAACCACACTTAGTCAAAGTGTGTACAGGCCAGGGGTTCAATTACCTTGACCATCCTGAGGCTCCAGCGAACCGAGACCATGCTTACCAAGGCCAACACCACAATGATCAATAGGATATCAAGCACAGGTATCACAATGACAAAATCCAACAGGTAATACGCAAGGGATGGAATCGATTGATCGGCAATGTACGCAAGCACCGGCCCAAGGTTGTTTGCAAGCACCATGCCCGCCAGGGTTCCCGCACCTACCGAAATCATGGTAACCAACATGACTGTAGTAAAATACACCTTGCGGATGAAGACTTTCCTGGCACCAAGGAGGGTCAACATGGCAATCTTATGCTTGTCATCCTCGACGAGCTCCCGTGAAAGCTCACTGATGAAATAGCCGCACAGTATTGCAACGGCAACCATGACACCCAGCACCGCCTGTCGGCTGGTGTTGAGATTGGTCGCCACACTGTAGTTCTCCTCATCCCAGGATGTCACCGAATATCCTTTTGCAGCAAGTTCCTGCTTGATGATTTTCATCCGCGATTGCTCGACCAATAGCTCATAATAGGTCTCTTCCTTGCCCCCGAAGAGTCGATGCATCAGATCGTAGTCGCAGAATACCAGGTTGGCATCCAACTCCTGGTACCCGGAATCATACAAGTTGCGGATGACGCACAGCTGCGGCCGTATGCTGCTCTGACTGACCAGCATGAGTGCCACCCG
>NZ_DJGW01000115.1:11234-29128 GCF_002432845.1 Sphaerochaeta sp. UBA5836 | reverse complement strand
GGGGAAGATTGGTCTCTTCGCTCGTTTCTTGGGCTCCCATGGTGAGTTGGGAAAGACGCATCTCATTGAAATAATCGGAACCCACCCCTTTGAGCCGGACCATCTTATTTGCTTGGGGACTATAGATGAGCGCATAACTCTGCGCTACCAGCTGGGTATCCAGGATCCCCTGTATCGGTTCAAGATCAAGTTCACCTGTCTCATGAACCTGCAAATGCCCGTTGCCCAACAGTGCGTACTTATCGGCAATTCCGCGACTCATGGATATGACGAAAATCTGGGCGAAAACCAAGGAAGCCACAACCAAGCTGATCAACAGGATGTTGAACAGTATTCGTTTTTTTGCTGCCCGACTGCCTCGATAGCCCAGTTTCCTGAGCACCATGAGGCGCAAAAGGGAATGTTTCAAGCATCCACCTCCAGCTTCTTGTCATGCAAATGGTAGACGATGTCGCAGCGGCTGGCAAACGCATTGTTGTGGGTGATCAGCATCAACGACACCTTCCGCTCGCTTACCAGGTTGAACAACAGGTCTTCGACCAACTGGGCATTGCGCTCATCAAGGGAACCGGTAGGTTCATCGGCAAAGATTACAGCCGGTTCATTCACCAAGGCCCTGGCGATGGCGACACGCTGACGCTCACCACCGGACAGTTGGTCACTGGTATGATAGAGCCGGTCTGCAAGTCCGACGGTTTGCAACAACTCCAATGCTCGTTTCCGGGCCTGCTTTTCCGAACTGCCTGCGATCATGGCGGGAATCTGTACATTCTCCAAAGCGTTGAAATCATCAAGCAGGAGGCTGCTCTGGAAAATAAAGCCCATCCGTTTACATCGCAGCATGCTCAATTTCACATCATCAAGGGTGGAAATCTGCTGGTTCTCGAATATCACCTGACCGCTGTCGCAACCCAGCAGACCTGCACTGATTTGCAGCAGCGTTGACTTTCCGCTTCCGCTTCTGCCGGTGATGGCGATACTGGTGGAAGATGCAAGCGAGAGAGAGACCTGCTGTAAAATCTGGATCGGCTGGCCTCCCCTCAGCGTTGCAGGAAAGCTTTTGGAAACTTGCTTCAGGGATAACACTTCAGCTGACTTCGTCATGTGAAAACATCTCCATAATGTCGGCTTTCAGGATTCTATGCGTCCCCTGGAAGGAGGCAAGCATACTGAAAACCAAGATCAAGACCACCAAAAAAACAACCTCATACGTTCTGATCTCCAGAACCAGGTGGACACCCATGGATTGGTATACGACATGGGAGAGCATCGGATAGAGGGCTATGGCCGAATAGGACAGGGCAAGACCCAACACACACCCGATGAGGGTGACGAGAATGGACTGCATTACGAACAAGGCTTGGACCTTTTTCTTGGTCAACCCCATCGACCTGAGCATTGCTATCTCCCGTTGTTTGGCTAAAAGCAAACGACGGCTGCTGTTTCTGATATGGACCAAAATAACGATCACCATCAGAAAAAGCATGAGAGTCATCATCTTCTGCTCAAGCTCCATGGCACCATACAGGGAGGCATTCACTTCCTTGTACGTGGCGACATCCTCATACCCGAGTTTCAAAACCTGCTGCTTGACTGCAAGCACGTCGTCCCGGGTGAAGATTCCTATTCTCAGACGGGCATCGGGATTCAAGGAAAGCAGGGTATCGACATCGCAAAGAAAGGTCGCCCTGTCAAAATCATAACTGCTTGTATAGTAGAGCGAACCGATCACCATGCTTTTCTGGCTCGGTATCACGGTTGCCTGCCTGCCTTTCTTAAGCAAGGTTACCTTGACCTCATCCTTGAGGGCGTGAGTCCCGCTGTTTGAATACGATGAGGCAAGCATTCCCGGCACAAAGAGCTCGCCCCGGTAACTGTTGAGTTGGGAGAGAAACCTCCCCTCGGCCTCCATTCCCCTGATTCTTCCCGCCACCGTCCCTCCGTTTGAAGCTTGGGTGATGACGGGAATATCTGCATAGATGAAAGCTGCATCAACGCTGCTCAAGGCTTCAATCTCTTGTGCCGCCTTTTGGGCCGCCATCTTGTCACTCGTTGCAAGATCGACCTGCAGATCGAAGGATTCAAAGGTACGAATATCATCAAATTGGTCCCGCTGCAGAGCCTGCATGAAGGCCAGAACCGCAATGATGGCAAACAAACAGAGAGCCAGACCGATGGTGATGCGGATACTGGTCCCCCGATGCTTGTTCTGCTTGGAGAAAGCATACCGGGTGCAGAGGAGAAGAAGAGTCCGCATTTCAATAGTAGGTGATGGAAAGGACCCGCTTCCCATCAACGGCATAGGTGACATCAGCATATCGCCTCCCCTCGGTGTAGAGAGTTTGTACGCTGCTTCCATCTTCATTGTATCGGGTGCTTTGTACCACGCGTCCCCCTGCTTCCTCAGTCGATTCGACAAGCTTTCCCTCTTCATATTTTTTGCTTGTCATCTTGCCGCCCGCTTCGATAGTCCGCTCTTCTATGAGCACTCGGTTTTCATTATACCTGTATTCAACGAGATAGGAAGGGTATTTGGAAGAAACCAATAGGCCGGAAGCATCATACTGCTGGAGGATCTCTTCATCGCCCCGCTTCCGAAGGATGGAGAAAGCACCGTCCTCATACGTGGTTACCGAAAGTTTCTCCTGCTTCTGCTCGCCTATCCAATATTCTCCGATGGTCCTTCCCTTGGCAAAGGTGGTGAACAACTGCCCCCCTTCTGCATCGGAATAGGCATAGTAGGCATGGTCCTTGAGCATCCCGAAGGTACGTAGATTGCTCTGGCCATCCGAAACTGTCAGAATTGTGGCAAGTGCTGCCTTGTGGTAGCCATAGAGTCTTGCCTCTTGAAGCCGTCCATCGATTACGTGTGTCGTCTGGACAAGCAGACCATCCGCGGAATACTGATAATACGTTATTGCAGATCCGCTTTGGCGGCGCACCAAGAATGCATCCTGATAGACTTCAATCAGGTCGGCTCTGCCATCGGCATACCTGGTCACCACTGTTTGTTCCTGCTCCCCGTCGAACATCTGCTTGACCCATACCAGTCCGTCCGGACCATGGAGCTGCGTCTGATTGGGAAGCTGGACCAAATAATACTGGTCATCATGCAGCCACTCACCCCTATCTTGTCCGATGCTGTTGGATGATCGCATCGTCGCACCCAACAGGGCTGCAAGACAAAAGAACATGGTGCAGGACAACAACAGGCGTTTCATGTTATTCGGCAAGCCCCACCAAGGTATCGAGGAACTCATCCTTGTCGAAGGGATGCATGTCCTTGTATGTCTCACCGGTGCCGACAAAGGCAATGGGAATATTCTGTTTCTCGCCGATTTGCACCAGGGCGCCGCCTTTGGCAAGACTGTCATATTTGGTGAGAATCAAAGCATCCAACCGGACAGCCTGATTGAAGAGTTCTGCCTGGCTGATGCCATTCTGCCCGGTTGTCGAGTCGATGACCAAAAACTTTTTGTAATGAACATCATCGATTCCCCTGCCCTTTACGATTTTGTCGATTTTCGAAAGTTCCCGCAACAGATTCTCCTTGTTGTGCATTCTCCCTGCAGTATCCACCAAAATTAGGTCCTCTCCTCTGGCTTGGGCTGAGGTGATGGCGTCAAACACCACCGAGCCTGGGTCGCTGCCGCTTTTCTGCTTGACTATCCGGCAACCAAGACGCTGTGCATGCACCTCCAGTTGATCGATCGCAGCTGCACGGAACGTATCGGCTGCAGCGAGGAGCACCTGCTTGCCCTGCTGTTTATAATACTGGGCGAGCTTTGCAATCGACGTGGTTTTGCCGACGCCGTTGACTCCAAGGATCAAGAATACTGTCAAACTTCCTGCTTCAAGGTTTGGATTGAAAACCCGGATCTTGTCTGAGAGCAAACGCTTGACCAAAAGCTGCAGATCCCTCTGTGTCTTTGGTTTCTCACTCTTGGCCAACTTGCGGACTTCGTCCGAGATATCCATTGCCAGCTTGGCTCCCAAGTCTCCCTCGATCAGAAAATCCTCAAGGTTCTCAAAGTACTGTTCATCAAAAGTATTCATCCCGAAGAGCGCTTTTAATTTCGCTCCAAATCCTTTCAGCATATATAACTCCTAAAATAATATCACAAATGCGAGCCTGCCCGGGCTGCATATGAAGCGAGTTCCATCACCAGTGCAACACTGCCTACCAAAGCCAGCGAACTGGTTGCAACCATACCGACCTGCCAGAGAGGCTGGCTGGTCTGGTAAGTCTTTGACAAGGCAATGCATCCTACATAGCCTCCGAATACCAAGATAGTGTTTCTCAGGCGTTTATAGAAGTCTCTTTGACTGTCCAAAACCAGCACCTCGTTTGAGAGCTCGACAGGGGTGAATGACACCTCCAAAGTCTCCAAAGGAGTGTCCAGTTGCAGGATGCGGCTCTCAAATCCTTCCTTGGTGCCGGATAGCACCATTGGATACGATGGTTCGAGCAGGGAAATGGAAAGGCCTGTGCCCAATAGCCTGCCATCTGCAAACCAGGTTGCACTTCCACTTTGCGAGCTGATTTGCAACGCAGGATGCTTGATTTTGGTCAAGCTCACGGTGATGTACTGGATTGCTTTCGACCTTACGGTCACCGTCATGTGCTTGTCTTCATAGCCGAGGGATGTACATACCAGCTCATGCTCTCCGACTGGAAGAAAAAGGGGGGCGTCCGGCGCGGTATGTTCAAAGCCGTCAACAAAGACCGTGAAAGCCGTATTTCCCTGCTCGAAACACAAGGCTCCCTGATCGGGGGAGCCCAGCAGACGGAACATGTGTGCATCCAGCTCCTTGGAAAGGCTTCGGTACGAGCCATATTGTACCAAACGATCAAGCAAAGTCGTGCGTTCGATGAACAGAAAGTCGACAAGTATTCGGTTCAGATCCCCCATGGCTTGGGATTGCAGGATGAAAAGGCCGTCGTATTGACTATGCTGCATATACCAATCCAATGCATCCTTGCCTGAACGAAGCAGCGTTGCAAGCTCGCTTTGATACGGTTCAATGGTATAGTTGCAATCAAGGACCCGGCTGATCTCTCCAAAGACCTGCTCCTGCTGCAGTGCAGCCACTGTTGCGGCATCCTGTTTCATGTAGGCAGCATGCAATGCATCGATTCTTTCCTGCTCGAGGTGTAGGTTTTGTTTTTCCAGCATCACCTGATGCTGCCGATCATCGAGGTGAATACGCGGACCATAGGCTTTGGCCGAAGCGGCTACCACCTCGGCCATATCTTCCAGACCGGCGTCGAGAGAAACAATGCCGACACGAAAAGAGGGGCCGGCTTTTTCAACACCGAACAAGGGGAACAAGAGAACAAGAAGGAGTGTCAGCAAGGCTGAGCGCCTGGCCATAGGCTACTCCTCCTTCTGGGCCCATTGGAGATAGCCTTCAATGAAATCCCCGATTTCCCCGTCCATGACTGCTTGGATATTGCCTACGGTCACCCCTGTCCGATGATCCTTGACCATTGTGTAAGGCTGGAATACATATGATCGAATCTGGCTTCCCCAGGTGATTTCCTTTTTTTCAATGGCGTCCTTCTGATGCTCCTTCTCCTTCTCTTCACGATAGTACTCGTAGAGTCGGCTCTTGAGCATCTTGAATGCGACATCCTTGTTCATGACTTGGCTGCGTTCATTCTGGCATTGAACGACAATGCCGGTTGCATAGTGGGTGATGCGCACTGCACTGTCGGTCTTATTGACATGCTGTCCGCCCGCCCCGCCTGCACGATAGGTATCCAGGCGATAGTCCTCGGGCTTGAGGTCAATCTCGATGGTGTCGTCGATGACAGGCGATGCATAGACACTGGTAAAGGAGGTGTGCCTGCGTTTTTGCGAATCGAAGGGACTGATGCGGACCAGGCGATGCACGCCGGCCTCCCCCTTGAGGTAGCCGAAACTGTACGGTCCCGATACCTTGATGGTGGCACTTTTTATACCACCTTCATCTTCAAGAATATCGAGCACCTGACTCTTGAACCCGTTCCGCTCGCAATATCGGAGGTACATGCGCATCAGCATATTAGCCCAGTCACTGGCCTCATTGCCTCCGGCACCTGCATGGATGGTGAGAAAACAGTCGTTCTTGTCAAATTTGCCATCGAGCAGCGTCTTCAGCTTGAGTTGGTGGTACTGCTCTTTCAGTGCTCCGATCTGTTCATCAATCTGTGCTTCTTCCTCAGGATTATTCGGCTCATCAGCGTAGATTTCCATCAATTCAGACATTTCTGCAATGGAATCGATCAACTCTTTCCAAGGGTAGTAGGAATCCTTCAGGCTGTTCAGCTTTGCAAACAACGCTTCGGCTCCCTTTCGGTCATCCCAGAAACCGGGTGCAAGTGTTTTTGCTTCAAGGTCTTGGATTTCAGAAAGCATGCGATCGGGGTCAAAGACGCCTCCATACGGTATAGGCTTCTTCTTTTATACTTTCAAACAGGGATTTATTCTGGAAAAACATGGGCTCACTCCTTGAGACAGTTATTTTCGTTCCACCCTGAGTCCAAGGGTAATTTTTCTCTCTGCTCCGCTTTCCAATTGGATGGGCCAAAAAGTCATGAACAACGTATGCTGGTACAGTTGTTCCACGCCGAGGATGGTGGATTTTTCAATAGTATAGTCTTCTTTCAACAAGGTAAAGCGGGCATCGGCAACCAAGGTGAGCGAGGTGCTGTTCGGCTCATCATACATCCTGATTGATTTGACATGCTCAAGGATGATTTCCTCTTCCTCGTGCAGTACATTCTTTTTGCTTTCGAGTTGAAAAAACGATACCCGATTCTTGAACGAAGCGATGGAAAGAGGAATCTCACAGCCATACAGAAAGCTGACCGGATGTTCGCTCAGATTGGTCAGTGTCACATCAAGCAACACGGTATTTTGTCTCAGCTTGAAGTGCTTGGATATCTCAAGCTCTCCATTGATGATTGCAGACCGGCCGGTTGTGGCGACCGCACGATACTCAGTATTTCGCCGATCAAGGACGGAGAGGCTGTACACTGCATTGCTCATATCGAGACAGGAATGCTCATCGGTTTTCGAATATTCATCGAGCACCGAGTCATGTGGCAGAAACACATCGGTGAATAAGCGTTGCTTTCTTCCCGGCGGGGTTTGATGCAGGTTTTTCACGGTGCTTCCAAATCCCTTCATCACCGAAAGCGTGTCCCCGTAGTTGTATAAGGAAGGCAGGTATGTCAACTCGGCGAGGCTTCCACCCTTGGAGTCGACCACACAGCTCAGATATTTGCCAATGGCCAGGTATTCATCCAATGCATCGCGGTCAAAATCGGTGATTACCGGGTAGGAAAAATCGTTCAGGCCGGCCAGAACACTATCTGCTTCACTGATGTATCTCCAGAACAGCTTTCTGACCGAACTGCGAAGCATGGTTGCATTGGCATCACACAGATACACTGCTCCCGTCGACATCTTTTGGATCAACTGCTCCAAACGCTTGCGAACATCCTTATCTTTCTTATACGAACGAGCAGTCTCAACCATAGAGGTGTACCGACCGTACATGTACGCAAAACTTTCGTCCTTTACAAAGAGTTCGTTGATGCAGCATAAATCCGATTTGATTGAGTCAAAGCCGTACCAACCTGCCTGCAGGTACCCTTTTGGAGGAAGTTCTTGTTCTCCGTGTATTTCTTCGATGCTCTGTGAACCGTAGTGCAGGAAGGTAGTAAACAGTTGGACCGTCTGCTCCTCACTGATACCGCCCTGCAAAAGCTGATCGATATTCACCATGGCCATGATGAATTGTGGCCTTGCTTCAAACACCAAGCGGATTTGATCAAGCAGATTGCCAAAGCTTATCTCCTTTGCCCCAAACTTTTGCACCAGTGAGTTGATGGGAGAGCTTGTCGGGATCACTGAAATGGATTTGCCCATTTCCTGCATGGAAAACGGTTGGGAGAAATGTTGTTTCGGCTTGTCGCAATCATAGGAAGAGATGACCAGGGAATCAACACAACATAAATTCATGGTGTTGATGTAGTTCGGATTGAATACCTGGGCATAGCTGAACATCGTTTTTGAACGTTGTCCGTATCGCTTGCGCAAATAGGTGGTGGTAAGCTCAACCTGATTCGATCGATCTTTCGGAGAGATCAGATTGAGAATGCTTTGATGATAGGAACCAGTCAAAAATTCGATTTTGCCCTGCCTTGCCAAATCGGCGAGCAAAAGATTGACAGGTTGTTGAGTCAACTCCAACCACTCCAGCACCGGCACCCCCAAAGAGAGCTGCAGCACAGATCCCTCACTGTGGTGCAAAAGCGTCAGCATTGGCTTGATTACAGCAGTAAGTGCCCGCTCGAATGCGGGCACTGGTACACCTTGGCTAAGTTGACTGTAGGCACCTATCAGTACTTTCATCCATTACCGCTTGATGATGATTTTTGTCGGACACGCCTGGGCAGCCTCTTCTATTTGACTGTGCGGGAGCGTCTGATCAAAGACAGCAAGGAATCGATCGACCTTGCATCCTGATTCAGGATACTTGGTTTCACAAATCTTACATCCTATACATCCAACCGTACACTGTTTGCGAACCTTTCCACCGGGCTCGTGACTATTGCAGTCGATGACATACTCACTGTCTTCATAGATCATCTGCATGACCCCGGTGGGACAGATCGCGACGCACTTCTCACAGCTGATGCAAAGTTTTTCATCAACTATAATATACCCATCCTTGTCCTTAGAGATAGCCCCAACCGGACAAACTTTTATGCAACTGCCCAAATGCAGGCATCCGCTCTTGCAATTATTATCACCGCCGAACAGAAGCGAGGCGGCATTGCAGTCAAGCAACCCCTCATAATTGTAGTCTTTTACCGTGAACTCGGTGTTGCCCTTGCACATGACGTGTGCGACTTTGCGGCGGTCATCACCGCTCGCTTCCACCTTTTTGCCCATGATCTCGGCCATTTTGGCAACAAGAGAGGGACCTCCAGGGCTGCAAAGCCCGATTTCAGCTTCACCCAAGGCGACGGCAGCGGCATATGCATTACAACCGGCATAGCCACAGACACCACAGTTGGCACCAGGCATGATCGGTTCGAGGGCAAGAACTCTCGGGTCTTTCTTAATCGCAAGTTTCTTCTCAGCATAGGAAAGACCGAATCCAAACAAGCCGCCGAGGACGGCTACCACAAGAATAGCAAAGAGAATATTCACATCTCCCCCCTTATACCAAATGCAGGTTGGTGATCAAGGACTTGTCGAAGGCCATGAATGCCAAGGCCATCAAACCCGCACTGATGAAAGCAATCGGCATGCCGCGATACGCCTTGCGCACCGGCTGAAGATCAAGACGCTCGCGGATATTGCTCATCAAAACAATGGCAAGGGTGAACCCCAGTCCGGCAGCAAGTCCTGCAGTGAAGGCTTCCATCACATTATAATTGTTGGAGATGTTGATGATTGCAATACCGAGTACTGCACAGTTGGTGGTGATGAGGGGAAGATAGATGCCTAGTGCCTTATACAGAGCAGGGCTGATCTTCTGAATCACCATCTCAAGAAGCTGTACCAAGCTGGCGATGACCAGAATGAAGGTCAGTGTCTGCAGGTACTGCAGGTTGAAAGGAACCAGCAAGAAATAGTAGATGGCCCAGGTGACAACCGAGGCTACGGTGGTAACAAAGGTAACAGAGGCACCCATGCCGATGGCATTCTCGCTGTTCTTGGAGACCCCGATGAACGGACAAAGTCCCAAAAACTGTACAAGAATGAAGTTGTTGATAAAAATGAACGTTAAAAGTATTGCGATATAGCTCATGTTACCTATCCTTCTTTCTCAAGGTGTTCCAGTCGAAAAACGCCTTCAGGAATCCCATCAGCAGCAATGCCCCCGGGGCCAAGGCCAGAACACGGATCGGGTTGTTGATGAACCATGGGATGTTGATGACACCGCTGAAAGTACCAACAGGAAACAAAGTAATGGTTCCTGAACCAAACAACTCACGGATGAGGGCGATCAGGGTTATACCCAAGGCAAATCCGATCGACATGCCCAGTGCATCAAGAATTGAGTCAAGCACGGTATTCTTGCTTGCAAACGCCTCGGCCCTTCCAAGAATGATGCAGTTGACAACTATCAAGGGTAGATACACTCCAAGAGCGCTGTAGACTGCAGGGACAAATGCATGCATCACCATCTCAGTGATGGTAACAAGACTCGCGATGATGACGATATAGGCAGGAATATGAATGCTTGCAGGAATGACTTTCCGCAAGGCCGAGATGAAAATATTGCTGAACAGCAATACGAACATGACGCCTGCCGACATGCCGATGGCATTTGAGACCTGGCTGGAAACACCAAGGACCGGGCACAGTCCGAGGACGATGACAAACACCGGGTTCTCTTTGAATATACCTTTGGTGAGTTCTTTCAAATTGGCTTTCACTTTACACCTCCAAGGCTTTTCACATATTCACTGCCGCCATTGATCGCTTTGGCAATTGCAGTGAACGTTACCGAGGAACCGCTGACTGCCTGCGCATCGTCGGAACTGAGCATGGTCTTGTTCGTCGGGACGGGCTTCGCACCACCGGTACCCTTGAATTTGTCCATATACCCATCGTCTTCGGCTTTCTTGCCAAGCCCGGGTGTCTCGTTGTGGGTCAACAGCTGGGCGAACAACATTTCTCCTTGAGCGGTATAGGATGCCACCAACGTCATTTCACCGCCATATCCAGCGGTTTTCAGCCCCAGGATGTATCCCACAACCTCGGCATCCTTCTGCAAGTCGATGACATAGGTAACGTAAGCGTGGCCGGTGACTTCTTTCTGCTCGCCGATATCGTATCCGGCACTCACCGCTTCAAGCGCCTTTACTCGATTGTTTGAGTCCATTTGGGCAATGACAGGAGAGGTGATGGAATTGGTCAAGGCGAGTGCAAAAGCGCTTACTGCACAGATGGTAAGAAGGATCATGGCATACTTGATATTTTTTCTCATACTTTTGCCTCCTTCTGCTTCTTGCGCAGTTCTCTGGTATCACCGAACTTGCGCGGAATGATATACCGGTCGATGGTGGGGGCCAGAATATTCATCAGAAGGATGGAGACCGAGACCGCCTCGGGCATGCTGCCGAAATATCTGAAGAGGAAGGTAAAGAAGCCACACCCCAGACCGTAGATCATCTGCCCTTTGCGGGTAATCGGGCTGGTGACATAGTCGGTTGCCATGAACAAGGCACCGAGCATCAGGCCGCCGCTGAACATCGAAGGGAAGAAGGCTCCGCTGAAAGCTCCATTGGCCGAGGGAATACCACCGAAAATCCAAGAGAACACACCGACACTCAAAAGATATGTAACGGGAATATGCCAGGTGATGATCTTGGTGACAAGTAGGAAAATCCCGCCAATGAGAAGGGCCAGTGCACTCACTTCACCGATACAGCCGGCGACATTGCCCAAGAAAGCGTCAATGCTGTAGGCGCTGAATCCTGTGGCTGCAGAAATCGATTGGGCAAATGAGGTTGCAGGATACGAAGAAGCCTGCAAAAGGGCGTTTGTATCCATGCCGAGAGTGCCCGAGGCGATGGCTGTTTTTGCAAATCCCAGCGGAGTTGCCGAAGCCAGTGCATCCGGCATCGCAGAAGCAAGCGTCTTGGGGGTGACGAAGCTGGACATCGGGGTTGTATAGGAAAAGAACACGAACACACGGCCTGCAAGCGCCGGGTTGGCCCAGTTGGCTCCCAAGCCCCCGAACACCCACTTTGCAACAAAAATCGCAAAGGCACTTGCCAAAACGGGAATGAACAAAGGAATCGAAGGGCTCATGTTCAATCCAACCAACAAGCCCGTAAGGAATGCAGAACCATCCCAGAGCGTCGATTCCTTGCTGAGTTTGCCCAAGAGAAATTCACAGAGCAACGAACTTGCGATGGCCACCGCAAGAACAAGAGCTGAACGCAGGCCGAATACATAGACACCCCACAGGGTGGCTGGAGTCAGGGCAAGCGATACCATCCACATGATGGATGCGGTGTCCGTCTTCGCATGAAGGTGTGGTGAAGAGGAAACCGTCAAGGTAGGTTTATTCATTTCTTCTTTCTCCCCAGTTTCTTTCCAGTCTTCATGGTGTGCACAAGAGGAAGATGTGCAGGACAGACATAGGAGCAGCAACCGCACTCCTTGCAGTCCATCAGACTGGTTTGCATCGCCTCTTCATAGCGACCATTGGTGATCAGGCGATACAGCTTGGCCGGCATCAATCCGATGGGACAGGCTGCTACGCAGCGTCCACAGTTGAGGCATGCCGTTGTGCGAACCTTTTTTTGTGGAGGCAGAGCGAGCAATCCGCTGCTTCCCTTGGTGATGGGTGTTTCCATATCAAAGAAGGAGAAGCCCATCATGGGACCACCGCTGACCAGTTTTTCCGGTTCGCTTGAGAAACCGCCGCAGAAGGCGAGCAAATCGCTTGCCTTGGTTCCTACGGGAGCAAGAATGTTCTTGGGCTTTGCTATGCATTCACCGGTGACGCTGATCACCCGTTCATACAGGCTCTTCCCCAATACGATCGCTTCGTACACTGCATTGCAGGTTCCGATATTGGCAACCACGGCTCCAACATCGAGAGGTAGCTTGCCCGAAGGAATTTCACGGTTTATGGTTGCCTTGAGCAGCTGCTTCTCATCTCCCTGGGGATACTTTATTTTCAAACCCATGATTTCAATCGGATAGCCCTTCTGTTTGACAATGTCCTTCAGATGGGCGATACAGTCAGGTTTGTTCATTTCGATACCGACAATAATCCGCTGAGCTCCGATAATCTTGGCGCAGATCATGGCTCCTTCAAGAACCTCTTCGCCTTTTTCGAGCATGATGCGGTAGTCGGCGGTCAGGTAGGGTTCACACTCAACACCATTGACCACGAAGGCTTCGACCTTCTTGTCTCGGGGTACGGTGAACTTCACATGAGCCGGGAACGTAGCCCCACCCATGCCTACAATACCCAAATCCTTGATTTTCGCAAGCAGATCGGCACTGCTTTGCCCTTTCCAATCAAGCATTTCGCTTTTCTGGTCGGGCTGTTCGGCATCGGGAATTATCACAAACGCATCGCATTGGACGCTGTTGGCGAGCGTGACCCGTCTTATTTCCTTGACAACGCCGTTGACAGGTGAGTGGACATCAGCGCTGATGAACCCTGCACTCTCCCCTATCTTCTCTCCCTTACGTACGGTATCGCCCTTGGCTTTCAGGGCTTTCGCCGGTGCACCAAGGTGCTGTGACAGTGCGACGATCAACTCCGACGGCATTGGTAGTCTTTCAATCGACTGGGAACGGCTGAATACCTTCTTGTCATCAGGATGCACACCACCCTTGCTGAACGTAGGTACTTTCTGCATGCATAACGCTCCTTGTGTAGATGATTATCAGAACAGACTGAGAATTTTAGCAAATACAGTGCTATTGTACAAGAATTTCGGTATAATGAAAACCATGAATCGAGTATTTAGGTATGCCTTCTGGAAATTGAAGGGAACGAAGGTGTATGCCTTGGTCGGTAAAAGCGGGACCGGCAAAAGCTTTCGTTCCAAGTTGGTTGCCCAGAAATATCGTATAGATTTAATCATAGATGATGGACTGCTCATCCGTGGCGACCGCATCCTTGCAGGCAAATCCGCCAAGCGGGAGGAGAACGTCCTTTCGGCTGTTCGTACCGCTGTATTTGACGATGTGGACCACCAAAGGCAGGTCAACGAAGCTTTGGCCAAGGAAAAGTACCATAAGGTGCTGATCATCGGAACCAGTGAAAAAATGGTGTATAAAATTGCTTCCCGGCTCAACCTTCCCCAGCCCGAGAAGCTGTTTCGCATCGAGGATATCGCCACCAAGGAACAGATTGAGACGGCAATGCGCATCCGCTATTCCGAAGGCAAGCATGTCATCCCGGTACCTTCCATTGAAATCACACGCAATTATCCACAGATAGTGTACGATTCAATGCGTGTCTTCTTGAACAAGAAAAGCCATCGTGTTCCGTTCAAGCGAAGAAATGTCAGCTTTGAGAAAACCATTGTAAGGCCGGAATTTTCCAAGTACAGCAAAACAACGGTCAGTGAAGCCGCCCTTACCCAGATGGTTGCCCATTGCCTGGATGAGTTCGATTCGCAAATCAAGGTCAAGCGGGTACAGGTCCAGGTCAAACCGGAAGGCTATGCTCTGACTGTCAAGCTCAGGGTGCCGATGCAACATCAAATCTCCACCACCTTGGGCGAACTGCAAGAGTACATCGCCGACAGTTTGGAGAAATACGGAAGCATTTTCGTCGCCAGTGTCAACATCGAAATCGAGGAGTGGGGCTAGAGATCATGCACCTCGGCGCTGGTCAGTGCTGTGGTCTGCTCTGAAGGTACTTGCACGCCTGTTGCGACCAATGGATTCTTCTTCGGTCCACGCTTTCGGGCTCTTCGCTTTTTCGCCCCTTCAGCCGATACCTCGGGCCGCACCTTGCGCTGTGCTGCAGAAGCAGGGGTCCTTCTACCGGGAATTCGATTTGCAGGACGCTGGACCCGAACGCAGTTTCGGGGGGTCTTGAAGCCGCGCTCACACAGCAAACGCTCGCTGGCAAGCTCGATATCGTAATTGGAGGGGGTCATGGGACTGATCAACACCTTGATCTGCCTGAACGTCTCCTTGAAGCGTTGCTCTGATGTCATTTGCTCATCAGTAAAGACAATCAGGGGATCGACAAGCGCCTTGATCATATCAGCTTGTTGTACTTCAGGCCCCTTGCCTTGTTTGGAGAGCAACACTTGCTTGTCCATCTCCCTCAGGCTCGATTGCACCTGGGGATAACTGCTGTAGATTGAGAAGGCCGGAAGCATGAAAACCAGAAGCTTGTACCGTTTCAATTCATTGAAAATTTCGCAGCTGTGACCGCTTGAAAGAATTTTGTTTACTTCTTCGGTCAGTCTGCTCGTTGAGACCCTGGATAGTTCATTGGAGTATTTACGAATTGCCATCTTGATGCTCCAACGCAAGGAGAACCCGGTGGTGACCGAATATTTGATGGCCCTGATCATCCGTACCGGATCTTCGGTGAAGGACTCATCGAGATCGATGATGGAACTGATCCGCTTTTTCTTGAAATCCTCCATGGCATGGTTGAAATCAAGCAATTGTCCACTGGTGGGATCGTAATAGAAACTGTTGATGGAGAAATCCCGGCGCTTTGCATCCTGGTCGATGGAACCGAACACATTGTTGTTCCCGTCCATCGCTTCCTCGCCGCTTCGGAAGGTGGAAACCTCTAGAACCTTATCCTTGAAAACCAAGTGAACCAGCTTGAAGCGCTTTCCAATGATTCTGGCGTTCCAGAACATCCTTTGGATCTGCCTCGGTGATGCACTGGTGGCAATATCAAAGTCCTTCGGGGTGGTTCCAAGCAACATATCCCGAACCGCACCCCCGACCAAATACGCCTCTGCGCCGCTGGCTTGCAGTTTTTTGATGGCCCAGAGGGCATCCTTGTCCAACAGGTTGGCTTGGATCTTATGTTCGGCTTGCGTGTAGATGTTGGCAACAGGCAGAGTCTTTCCTTGTTCGTCTTGTTTGTATCGTATCAGCATATCGCTCTCAAATGAAGTTGTATGGAGTGGAAAGAACCGCGTATTGCAGAGAACAAGCGATTCATTATACACTCTTTGTACACCATCCACTCTAAAAACACAACAGGAGCATGAGTCAATGAGTAATAAAACAAAGGAAGGAAGCATCATTGAACCAAGGGTTCTGAAAGGTTTCCGAGACTTCCTGCCTGCCATGGAAATCCCCAAAAAAGCAATCATCGGCAAGTTGGAAACCCATTTCTCCTCCTATGGTTTTGTTCCCATCGATACTCCGGTGCTCGAATATACCGAAGTGCTGCTCGGCAAAGGCGGTGGTGAGACGGACAAGCAGATTTTCCATTTCAAGGATAACGGGGAGCGAGATGTCGCCCTTCGTTTCGACCTTACCGTACCGTTTGCCCGTTTCCTGGCTCAACACCAAAGTGAACTTGCACTGCCCTTCAAGCGGTTTCACATCGACAAGGTGTGGCGCGGCGAAAACCCCCAGAAAGGACGATACCGGGAGTTCACCCAGTGTGACTTTGATATTGTAGGTGTCGATAATGCCGAGGCCGACTTTGAGATTCTCAGCATGATGGACAGTTCTTTCGCGGTCATGGGAATCGAGGACTATCAGTTCTGCATCGCCCACAGGGGTCTGTTCAATGCCTTTCTGGCACACTTGGACATCGCTGACAAGTCCACCGAAATACTGAGGACGGTCGACAAGCTCAGGAAAATCGGCAAGGATGAAGTGGCTCTGCAGCTTGCCCGGATTACCGGCAGCACTGACAAAGCGAACCGGATTCTCTCCTATATACACAAGGAAGATGAGAGCGAAAGTTTTTTGGACACACTTGACCGGTTGAGTGCGCTCGCAGGACACGAAGAGGTCCACACAAAACGAATGAGAACCATTTATGCCTATCTGAAAGCTGCCGGCATAGCCGGTCACTTCGTATTCGACCCCTCCATCACCCGGGGTCTCGACTACTACACGGGCATCGTCTACGAAACGTTCCTCACCCGGCTGCCGCATTTCGGTTCGGTATGCAGCGGGGGAAGGTACAACGACCTGGCAAGCCTCTATACCAAGGAAAAGCTGCCTGGAGTAGGCTCCTCAATCGGGCTCGACCGTCTTCTGGCCGCCTTGGAAGAACTGGACAGCCCCATCGTACAGTCGACCAGCTCTGCCGATGCAGCCATCTTGAATACCGATGCGGCTTCATTCGCCTATTACGACCAGCTTGCCAGAAACCTCAGGAAGGCAGGCGTTCGAGTCTGTGTCTATCTCGCAGACAAAAAGCTGGCAGCCCAATACAAGTGGGCTGAGAACAATGCCATACCCTACGCCATTCTTGTAAGCAAGGAAGAGGAAGAGCAGAATCGGTTTACCTTGAAAAACCTGGTGAGCCGGGAAAATCATCCAAATCTGACACTACAAGAGGCGTTGCCCATACTACAAAGGAATTAATTTGAAAGACATGAAACATTTGCCGGTGTATCTGCATCGGCAGGAAATTCTTGATGGACTTGCAGAAAACCAAGTCATCATTGTTGAAAGTCCAACCGGAAGCGGAAAGACTACGCAAATCCCCCTGATCCTCCATGAAGCCGGCTATGCAGACCAACTGCAGGTAGGCATTACGCAACCCAGACGCATTGCAACACTCAGCGTCAGTGATTTCATCAGGCGGCAAGTCGGCAAGGATGATGGGTTTGTCGGCTACAAGATGCGGTTTGAGGATACTACAAATTCCAATACCCGCATCAAGGTGATGACCGACGGCATCCTGCTCATGGAGCTGAAGGCCGACCCACTGCTTCGCTCCTATTCGGTAATTTTGGTTGATGAGGCCCATGAGCGCTCACTGAACATCGACTTCATCCTTGGTCTTTTGAAGGATGTCATGGCTCAACGAAAAGAGTTCAAGGTCATCATCAGCAGCGCCACCATCAACACCAAGGTGTTCAGCGAGTTCTTTGACAACGCCCCGATTGTCAGCATCGATGCCCGCATCTATCCTGTCCAGGTCATCTACAAGCCCTTGGAACGGGAGACGCTCGATTATCAGATTGAAGCGGTCACCTCCATCGTCATGACTGAAGCCAAACGGCATTCGGGCGATATATTGGTGTTCATGAGCGGCGAGTTCGACATCACCACCTGCGTCAATGCCTTGTACATGGCCGATCACGACCATTTGCTCGAAATCTATCCACTGTTTGGACGATTGAGCAAAGAGGAACAGGAAGCGGTCTTCAACGAGACGGGACCGGGAAAAACCAAGGT
>NZ_DJGW01000115.1:9658-11127 GCF_002432845.1 Sphaerochaeta sp. UBA5836 | reverse complement strand
CGCTCCAGTTGTGAGCAACGCAAAGGACGGGCGGGCCGTACGGGTCCCGGTGTCTGCTACCGCCTCTACAGCGAAGAGGATTACCAAAGCCGCCTGCCCTATGGGACCGAAGAAATCCTACGCACCGACCTCAGCGAAGTAGTGCTGAGGATGAGCGACCTGTCCATCTACGATTATGAGCATTTCCCCTTCATCACCCGTCCCAAGCACAGCGCCATCGCCAGCGCCGAGGATACCCTGCGTTTCATCGGGGCGATCGATGAGTACCGCCGTCTCACCTCCATCGGGTCCTTGATGTGCCGCTTCCCCCTGCTGCCCCGTCACTCACGGGTCATCGTCGAAGCAATGATGAATCATCCCGATGTTCTTGAGGAAGTATTGATAGCGGTTTCCTTTCTCTCCACCAAGACTCCGTTCCTGTTGATTCCCGGCGAGGAAGAACTCAGCCGCGCCGCCCACAAGCGTTTCAACAATACCGAATACGGAGACTTTGTCTCCTATCTGAACCTCTACCGACAGTACATTGCAAATTCAGGCAAGGAGGCGAAGCAAAAGTTTTGCAAGCGCAACTATCTTGATTTCCAAGGCATGCAGGAAATAGTCCATGTCAATGAACAACTTGGAGAAATTTGTTCCGATATCGGATTTCCCCTTTCCAGCGGCGGTACAGTACGCGAATACCTGTGTTGCATCGCCAGCGGCTTGATGCAGTATGTGTGCATCAAGGCAAAAGGCAATATGTACAAGAGCCTGACGGCCGACCAAGTCTTCATCCACCCAGGCAGTGCCTACTTCAAAACACTTCCACAATTCATCATCGCCGGAGAAATCGTTCAAACGAGCCGCCTGTATGCACGCGGTGTAAGCCCGCTTGAGAAGGCATGGCTGGATGATATTTCGGTTGAACTCTACCCACGGCTCACGGCTTTGGCTAAAGGCGAGAAGCCTTCGCGCAAGGAAGAGAGGGAGGAGAAGAAAGGAAAAGTCGAGGAGAAGGGAAAAGCAACGATCACCGTCTACAAGCGTACCTATCCGACGTTGGTCATCGGCAAGAAGAAACAAAAACTTGTTGCCATCATCCCCCTCGAAGACCTTGCCTATCTGGTACAGGCCAACGAGAAGGCCCCCAAGCGACCCAAGAACTTCCCAGCCGCACTTCTTCACCAAGGATTCTATATCCACTATGGAGATAAATTCTTTTCAATATTGGAATTACATGGTAAGTTGAAAGTCGGGCAAGGCATTCTCGACAATCCACCTTCCGGCGTCTATACCATCGCCGATGCAGCGACACTGGTTGACAACCTGATGTGGCTGCTCGCTTTCACCAAGAGCAAAAAGGAGCGGAAGCAACTGCATTTCGTAGCTCTGGAGGAGAGTGGAAACGGCAATTACCGATTTACCGCAGTCGATGATTGTTTTGATGCTTTGGACACATCACTGTTCACCCTGCTCCAGTTGGCCGATGC
>NZ_DJGW01000115.1:8892-9642 GCF_002432845.1 Sphaerochaeta sp. UBA5836 | reverse complement strand
GAATGAAAATGAACTAGAAAATCGGCTTTGCTATGACGAGATGCTGGATCAACGGCATCTCAAGCGCCCTGAGCACACCCTTTCCCTGACCTTGCAAGAGGACAAAGAGAACTTTGCCGTCCACTTTTTTCTTGTCCTTGAGCAAATGGTCGCGGAACTCAATCCAATCACCGCGGCCGATGCGATGCTCGATATCATAGCCGTAGCTCTTGAATAGCTTGGTCGCACCACCAGCGTAGGCTTTATCAGTCACCTGCAGCACGACTCCGGCTTCCAAAGCACGGCAGGTTCCCCATGCCACGGCAGCACCATGACTCCAGCTGCCGAAGTGGGACGAGGATTCCAAAGCATGGGCGAAGGTATGGCCCAGGTTGAGCATCTGCCTGATGCCTTTTATCTCGGTGGGATCCTGTTCGATATACCACTTTTTCACATCCAGGGAGAGCTCCACCAGATTTGCCAAGGTCTTGGACTCCCGGCTGAGGATTTCATTCTTTTTCACGAGAAGGAACTTGTACAGCTCCTCATCCTGGCTGAGCAGGGCATGCTTGATGACCTCGGCAAGCCCGTTGAGAAACTCCTTGTCACTGAGAGTCCTGAGCGTATCGATGCAGATGAGAACCTCACCGGCTGGATAAAACGAGCCGACCATGTTTTTCATACCGCGGAAATCGACTGCCGTCTTGCCACCTACGGCGGCGTCCACCATGGCAAGCAAGGTGGTGGGAACCAGCGTCAGCCTGCAACCCC
>NZ_DJGW01000115.1:0-8860 GCF_002432845.1 Sphaerochaeta sp. UBA5836 | reverse complement strand
GCCAGCCCCTCATCCAGGGATGTCGAAAGGATGCGTTCAAGCGACCCGAAGTGCTTCGAACTCTCACCGCTCTCCAGCACTACATGGGCGGGAGGAAGCTGTTTGAACAATTTGGCTGTATTGGTATCGAACACCCACATGACCGAGCGGCCGTAGCCGCCAAGATGGTTGGCCAGGTCCTTCAAATCATCGGCAAGCAAAATATCCGTGGTTTTTCCTTGGTCGAGCACGGCTGTCATCAATTTCTTCATACTCATGTTATACCCTGGAGACAGGGAAGAAGACAAGAACCATACGAGAAGCCGTGCTTGCAAAAATCCTTGCATTGTCGCACAATGTGGGCCATGCGCGAGATACGATATTTTGACAATGCAGCCACCACCAGTATGAGCCGGTCAGCGCTTGATGCTTATACGAAGGCGGTTGTGCAGTATAGAGGCAATCCATCATCCCTTCATCAGGAAGGAAGAGATGCAAAAGCATTTCTTGAGCAAACCAGGGCCGATCTTGCCGGCCTGCTTGGCGTAGATCCGCTCTCTCTCACCTTCACCAGTGGAGCGACCGAATCCAATGCCATCATCCTAAACAGTCTTATTTGGAAGGAACGAAAGGGTCAGGTCATCCTCAGCGGCATCGAACACCCCTCGGTATCGGAATATGCCAGGCTGCTGAAACAACTTGGCTGGAAGGTGACAACGCTTGCCGCACCCAATGGCTTTGTCCAGAAAGAAGATTTGCAGAAAGCCTTGAGCAGTGAAACCCGGCTTGTCTGTATCATGCTGGTAAACAATGTCGTAGGCACGATTCAGGACGTCGGTGGTTTGGTGGAGGTTGTCCGAGCCTTCGAAAGCGAGCACAACAACCGAAAAATACATGTCCATACCGATGCGACGCAGGCTCTCGGGAAAATCAGGTTCGACCTGCAAGCCATGGGAATTGACAGTGCCTCCTTCAGTGCCCATAAACTTCATGGTCCCCGCGGTGTAGGCTTGCTGTACAATACCAACGCAGGCATTGAAAGCCTTAGCCGCGGTGGATTACAAGAACGAGGCCTGAGGCCGGGAACCGAGAATATCGGCGGCATCGCAGCAATGCACCAGGCTGTCAAGGATGCCTTTCACAGCCTCGAGGAGAATTACAAGCATGTATCCGGCCTGAATGCATTTTTGCGTGACAAGCTCTCGGCTCTGCCCATCTTCAGCCCGTCGGAGCATTGTAGTCCCTACATCCTTGCACTGGCTCACCCGAAACTTCCCAGTGAAGTATTCACCCGCTTGTTGTTCGACCAGGGCCTCTGCGTTTCCAGCGGCTCAGCCTGTTCGAACAATGCCAAACAAAAATCCCAGAGTGTCCTGACAGCCATGGCTTTTTCAGCACAGCTTGCAAAGAACAGCATCCGCATCTCGCTATCCAAGGATACTACAGCCGAGGATGTTGAAATCTTGGCACAGGCTGTCACACAACTCATCTTGGAGCACGCATGAACGACTCTACCCTGTATTTGGTACGATTGGGAGAAATATCCCTCAAAGGTTTGAACCGTGATTTTTTCGAGAAACGGCTCAAGAACAACATCAAGAGCAAGCTCAAGGGATACCGTACTCAGGTCTCCAAGCAGAAAGGCCGAATTTTCTTTGAGATAGAGAACGGCTGTCCACGGGATACCATTGAAATGGCCTTCAGCACAACCTTCGGGGTTGTCGGCTATTCACGCTGCCTCCGATGTGCAAAGGACATCGAGGCCATCAAGGAAGCAGCACGGGTTCTGATGCAGGATGAACCCTTCTCCAAGGGAGTGGGTACCTTCAAGTCGATCACCAAGCGAGCCGACAAGAACTTCGAGTTGAACAGTTACCAGATAGACTGCATCCTCGGCGAGGTGGTTCATAGCGAGCACCCCAAACTGACTGTCGATGTAAAGAATCCCGATATGACCATCAATTGCGAGATCCGGGACAAGGCGTACCTCTTCACCTCCGCCAAAAGCGGACCCGGCGGGCTTCCTGTCACCACCGCAGGCAAGGGCATGCTGCTGCTCTCAGGAGGAATCGACAGTCCGGTCGCAGCCTATCGCATGGCCCAACGCGGGTTGAAAATGGAGTGCATCTACTTCCATGCCTATCCCTACACCAGCGAACTTGCCTTGGAGAAGGTTAAGACCTTGGCCTCATTGATCGCCCCGTATCTGCAAGGAACACGGTTGCACGTAGTCCACTTCACGGAGGCGCAGCTTTGGATCAAGCAGCACAGCCTGGAGGAAGAAACAACCTTGATGTTCAGGGCCGCCATGATGCACGTAGCCAATGCCATTTCCAAGAAGCAGGAGGGAATGTGCATCGTAACCGGGGAGGCACTCAGCCAGGTGGCCAGCCAAACGCTTGAGAGCATGGTTTTCACCGACAGCATGAGCGAACAGCTGGTACTCCGTCCTTTGGTCGGCATGGACAAGCAGGAGATCATGAACCTTGCAAAACAGATTGGAACCTATGAGACTTCCATCCTTCCCTATGAGGATTGTTGCGTGATATTCAGTCCAAAACACCCACTCGTACGGCCTGATAAAGAGCTGATGACACAGCACTACCGGCAAATGGGGATCGAAGCTTTGCTTGAAGAGGCAATTGATGCTGTGCAGGTATTTGACTATGGACCGGATGGACAACCTCGTAGCTAGACATTTTTACCAACACTGTCTAAATACAGATCGGGTTCACTGTACCATTTCCTGATAATTACGTAAGGTTTGTGTATTCGGAGGCTTCTCAGTGAAAATTGGCTTGGATGTTGGCTCCACAACCATGAAATGCGTAGTACTTGATGAACAGTTGCGTGTTGTTCATCAAGAGTATCGTAGACACTACTCTCAGATTCCCCAAACCGCTGTCCAGATGCTTACGCCCCTGCTCCAAAACCTTGGCGACAGGCAGGTATGCTTCTCGCTCTCCGGCTCTGCCGGCATGGGGCTTTCCCAACAATTGCACCTGCCGTTTGTGCAGGAAGTATACGCCACCCGCATTGCCATCCAGCACTATCTTCCTTCCACCGATGTGGTCATTGAACTTGGAGGCGAGGATGCCAAAATCCTGTTTCTGGGAAAGAACATGGAAGTGAGGATGAATGGGACCTGTGCCGGAGGCACCGGATCATTCATCGACCAGATGGCCAGCCTGCTCAACATAGATCAAGACCAGATGGATGATCTTGCGAAGCAGGCCAAGCAGAGCTATACCATTGCTTCACGATGCGGTGTTTTTGCAAAAAGCGACGTCCAGCCGCTCATCAACCAAGGAGCTGAAAAGGCCGACATCGCCCTTTCAGTTCTTCAATCGGTGGTCAACCAAACCATAGCAGGCCTTGCACAAGGTCGTCCGATCACCGGTCAGGTGGTATATCTGGGCGGCCCTCTGACATTCCTCTCCTCCTTGCGCAAAGCCTTCGACCAAACCTTGCACCTTGAGGGAATTTGTCCCGAAAACTCCCTGTATTTCGTAGCTCTGGGGACGGCGTTGTCCAAGGGCGATGAGACCATCACCCTCTCGGATTTGGTGTATCAGCTTGAGCACTATCATACACAAAAGGCATTCACCTCCATCCCTCCCCTCTTCGAAACCGAAGAACAGTTGGAGGAGTTCCAAAGGCGCCATCAGAGGGCGAAGCTGCCGAAGGCTGATGCCCTCAACTACAAAGGGCAAGCCTTCCTCGGTGTCGACGCAGGCTCCACCACCGTGAAGGCCTGCATCATCGACACCCAAGGAAGGCTCCTCTACAGCCGCTACCAGCTGAACAATGGCAATCCAGTGCAGGCGGTAAAGGAGTTCCTCACCAATTTTCTTACCTCCTATCCGGATATCCACATCGTCAAGGCATGTTCAACCGGGTATGGGGAGCTTCTGGTAAAAAATGCATTCAACTTCGAGTATTCGTTGGTTGAGACAATGGCCCATTATAAAAGCGCCAAAACGTTTCTTCGGGAAGTGGACTTCATCATTGACATCGGCGGTCAGGACATCAAGTGTTTCAAAATCGAGGACGGTGTCATCGACGATATTTTCCTCAATGAAGCGTGCTCGTCCGGATGCGGCTCGTTTCTGCAGACGTTCTCCAATGCACTGGGCTATTCGCCACAGGAGGCGGCCGAGCTTGCCCTGAAGGCACAGAATCCTGTCGACTTGGGCAGCCGCTGCACGGTGTTCATGAACAGTTCGGTCAAACAGGCGCAAAAGGACGGGGCCAGTGTTGCAGACATTTTCGCAGGTCTTGCAATCAGTGTGGTGAAGAACGCCCTGTACAAGGTTGTACGGTCAACCGACCCGTCCCTGCTCGGCAGGCACATCGTTGTGCAGGGAGGAACCTTTCTCAACGATGCGGTATTGCGTTCGTTCGAAATGGAACTGGGAAGCGAAGTCATCCGCATCGAGGAAGCCGGTCTGATGGGAGCCTATGGCTGTGCACTGCATGCCATGGAGCAGCACAAAAAAGACCATAAGAGTACAACCACCCTCTCTCTTGCACAACTCTCCAGCTTCTCCCACCGAACCCGTACGGTACACTGTAAAGGGTGTACCAATGCCTGTCTGTTGACCATCAACAGTTTCGATGGGGATCGAAAGCTTGTCAGCGGAAACAAGTGCGACCGCATCGTACAACCTGAAACCTTTGTCAGCAATCCTGAAAGACTCAATCTGTATGCTTACAAGCAACAATACCTGGCTGATTTGAAGAGAGGGAGAAATGAGCGGGGACGCATCGGCATTCCTTTGCAACTCTCCTTTTATGAGCAACTGCCCTTCTGGCATGCCTGCCTGTCCAGCCTTGGCTTCGAGGTTGTCGTATCCGAGCCCTCCACCCGGGATACATACCTGAAAGGCCAATCGACGATCAGCAGCGATACTATCTGTTATCCAGCGAAGCTGATGCATGGACATGTCCAGCAGCTCATCGAGACCGGCGTTGATGCCATTTTATATCCTTGCTCCAGTTACAACCTGAAGGAGGAGAAAGGGGACAACCACTTCAACTGTCCGGTGGTTGCCTATTACCCCGAAGTACTCAAGCACAACATGCCTTCATTGCTCGAACACAAGGTGTTGTTCATAAGCGACTACATAAGCCTTGCCGATGAACGCTTCGCACCATCACGGCTCTATGAAATACTCTCCAAGCACTACAATCTTGGCAAGGGTGAAGTCAAGCTGGCATGCAAACGGGGCTACGAGGCCCTGAGAACCTATCAGCAGGCGGTAAGAAACCAAGCAACCATCATTGTAGAGGAGGCCAGAAAACGTGCTTGGCCGATCATGGTGCTTGCAGGGCGCCCCTACCACGTCGATGGTGAAGTCAATCACGGCATCGACAGTCTGTTGCTTCAATGCGGCTGTGCCGTCCTCAGCGAGGATGGGATCAGCCATTTGGTGCCGAAGGAAAAGCGGACCGTCCTCAACCAATGGACTTATCATGCAAGAATGTACGATGCCGCACGGTATGTGACCACACAACCTGACATGCAGATCATCCAGCTGGTCTCCTTCGGTTGCGGCCTCGATGCAGTGACCAGTGATGAGATCCGCGACATTCTCAGACAGACCGACAAGATTTACACCCAGATAAAAATCGATGAGATTGCAAACCTCGGGGCAGTGAAAATTCGGATCCGCAGTCTGCTCGCTGCAATCGGGGAGGCAAGCGGCACATGAGCACCGTATTTACAAAAGCGATGAAGAAGGACTATACCATTCTCATTCCCAATATGTCGCCGGTTCACTTCAAGATCGCCAAAGAGGTGTTTGCCAATCACGGCTACAACGTTGTGCTGCTGGAGAACCAGGGTCCCAATGTCATCCGTGAAGGGCTCAGGTATGTACACAATGATATCTGTTATCCCGCCCAACTCGTCATCGGACAACTCATCGATGCGTTGAAACACGGGAATTTCGACACCAACAAAGTTGCTTTGGTCATCACCCAGACAGGAGGAGGCTGCAGGGCCAGCAATTATCTATTTTTGCTTCGTAAAGCCCTCGAGAAGTGCCATCTCGGGCATATTCCCGTAATCAGTCTCAATCTCAAGGGGCTGGAGAAGAATCCCGGATTCAAGCTGACCTTCTTCATGCTGCTGCAGGCATACAGTGCTTTCATCTACGGAGACCTGCTTATGGCCTTGTCAAACCAAGTGAGGCCGTATGAAGTGAACAAGGGTGAAGCCGATGCCCTGGTCGCCACCTGGACACGGTATCTGAGTGATCGGTTCGCCAACAACAGGGGCTACATCGGATGGGCCATGAAACGAAACCTCAATGAGATATGCAGGCAGTTTGCAGCAATCGAGGTAAGGAAAGAAGAGAAAATCAAAGTCGGCATCGTCGGTGAAATCTATATGAAATACTCTCCGCTGGGCAACAACAACCTGCAGGCATACCTGGAACAGCAGGGCTGCGAAGTCATGGTTCCTTCCATGATGGGTTTCCTCTACTACGGGGCCGATAATGCAATCACGGACAAGGCTTATTATGGAGGACGCAGGATCAGCAGCATCGTCACCCAGCTCATACTCAAGCAATTGTTCAAGGTAGAGACCATGGTACGAGAAGCAATGGCGAAAACCGGAAAGTTCACCGTTCCCATTCCCTATACGGAAATGAAGAAACTCACCGAAGGATTGATCGACTATGGTGTAAAAATGGGTGAAGGCTGGCTGCTTACCGCTGAAATGCTCGATTTGGTACATGCCGGATATACAAATATCGTCTGCACCCAGCCATTTGGCTGCCTGCCCAATCATATTAGTGCGAAAGGCATGATCAGGGCTGTTACCGAACGGGCCCCCGAAGCAAACATTGTTCCCATCGATTACGATCCTTCTGCAACGCATGTAAACCAGGAAAACCGCATTAAATTGATGCTTTCCATAGCAAGAGAGAATCTCGATTCGGAGAAGAACGGAAAATAAAGATATCTCCTACTATTCTACTTTTATTTCTTTGATTACATTAGAGTCATGAGAATAGAACGCATAGAACAACCGCAAGACCTTGAACACTTCGTAGCTCAGGACCTGGTCCAGCTCGCAAAGCAAAAAGAAGGCACTCTGCATATTGCTCTTTCCGGAGGCAGGAGTGCTCAGTTCATCGTCAAGGGATTACTCGCTGTGCAGCCATCAATCCTGAGTCGGGTTCACCTCTATCTGGTAGACGAGCGTCTTGAGGGGGAGAAGAATCTGGACACCCTTCTTGCGGCAGGACTTGAGCGTGCTGTTGCTTTGACTCAGCTTTCCATACCAAAGGCGCAACGAGAGCTCTCGACTTCCCCCTTTGATAGGGTATATTTAGGTGTAGGAGAAGATGGCCATATCGCGTCCTTGTTCCCCGGCAGACAACCGGAACAGGATACTGATCAAGTTGCAGTCGTTGAGCAGAGCCCCAAACCTCCAAAGCGGAGGGTTACTCTCACCTATTACGGATTCTCGAAGCTGGCCCGCAATGCAACAGTGTTCCTGCTGTTCCTGGGAGAGGGGAAACGAGACGCCTTGGAGCGATTGATGAGTGGGAAAGAACATGCAGACACCCTTCCTTGTGCGTACTTTGTGGACAATCAATTCCCTAATCGGATCATAACAGACCTGAAGGAGTAAGAAGGCTATGAAACGAATCATCATCCAATACGGCGGCACCGGAGACCTTGCACTGAAGAAATTGTACCCTGCCTATCAGAATCTTATGGAAAAGCAGTATGCATTTTCCGTTCTTGCCCTTGGACGGCGGTATACCACCCGGGAGGAATTTCTCTTGCATTCGGTTGATGCTTCAGCTCCCGCCTCCTTCACCGATAATCTGGATTATTTGTACTATGACATGGCCGAATCCGAGGCCGTTTCCATTCTCACCAAGAAGCTGAGAAGCATGATCGAGGGAAGTAAAGAGGTAGAGTTCATCTACTATCTGGCGCTGCAGCCCTCGCTGTACGAGGATGCCATCCACCAAATCAAGGAAATTGATGCATCGCTGGATTGCATGTGCACGCTCACCAAGAAAATCGTGGTGGAAAAGCCATTCGGTTTCGATTTGGAAAGTGCACTGAGGTATAATGAAATACTTGAGAAAGCATTCACCGACGAGGAAATATTCCGTGTTGACCACTACCTTGGCAAGGAGTTCATGCAAAATTTGCTGCTCATGCGGTTCCACAACGACATCATCCGCAGAATCTGGGATAACAGGACCATCGAATCGATCCAGATTATTTTTGATGAAAAGCACGGAGTAGACCAGAGGTTGGGTTTCTACGAGAAAATCGGAGTCGTGCGCGATACCATCCAGAACCATATCATGCAAATCATCACATACTTGACGATGAGCGAGCCGGCTTCGCTTTCACCCGAGGATATCGCCATAGAAAAGGAGAAAGTACTGCGCTCAATCTCCCCCATCCAGGAATTTCATATGGGAAGGTATGAGTCGTTGGGAGTCAACAGCGGCCACGTTGTGCAAACACCGACGTATGCTGCCCTGAAGCTGTTTGTGAACACCTATTACTTTGCAGACATTCCAATTTATGTGCGAACAGGCAAGATGCAGAAGGAAGCTAAATCACTGATTTATATCAAGTTCAAGAATACAACCAAGCAGGTGATGCACGACCAGACCATCGCTGAGAACGGTGTGATCATCACCATTCACCCAGAGCTCACAATCGATATCAGTATGAACCTGAAAATGCCGAATACCAGCTGGAAATCAAAACCGGTTCGGTTCCGCTTCAACCAAAGCGAGACGTTCGGTGCGAACACACCCGAAGCATATGAGCAGATTGTTCAAAAGATCCTGATAGGCGACAAGAGCCTCTTCCCCACCATGAAGGAGATAAC
>NZ_DJGW01000073.1:0-13201 GCF_002432845.1 Sphaerochaeta sp. UBA5836 | reverse complement strand
ATAAATATATCAAACAAATCTCTTGGCGCCGCGCGATTGAGCATAGCGACAATTTTTGAAGCATAAATTTCTATCGGATCAAGACAAAGCGTAGCCAGTTCCTGTTCACTCCATGGTAACAATATAGTTCTTACTACTGGTGGAAGAATGTGGCAGCGAAGCATGTAATTAATCTCAATTTTCATATTATCCTTCATGCCCCCAGCATTCTGATACTCAAAAACAAAGGAATCCAGAGCATGATAAGTTTTTGACTTGAGTCCAAGCGTATATCCTGCAGCACTCGTGTACTTTTTTATTCGTTCTGTAAGAATTTCCCGTGACTTCATCATCTCATCACGTGAGAGATTGTGAGAAAAATCCAAATCGATATCAACAGAGAGTCGAGGCAAGTCAAGAATCATAAGGTTGAGAGCGGTTCCTCCCTTGAGTGCTAATAACTCAGCCAAAAATGAGTCAGAATGAATCCATTTCAACACATCTGCCAACCGGCATATTTTCTCAAATGTATCTCTGACAAATCCCAACTCTCGTGCTTGTCGTCCTAATACCATACGATCATATTGCATCATAATCTGTCACTCCTTTTGCAATAAGCTTAAGCACATCAGCAGGTGCGTAGATGTTCCAATCCTTGTGGAATACAAAGTCCTTCGATCGGTTGTACAGATAAGACTTCCCGGTAGGGAGATGCATCTTGCAATTCTCGAAAAACGAACTGGATAATTGAAGTGACTGAGCCAATGCAGAGAGAATTAACCCTGTTTTTTGGTACAAGAAGCCATTGTCGTACTCCTCCAAGCAAGAGAGAAGCTGTGATTCATCCAATCCAGGAATCAGCTGGAGGCATCGTAACAGTTCTTCCAATCCTCCGATTTTCTCAAACATTTCAATGCTTTCAATGACAGTTCGTTCGAGTGATGAAACTCGAACTCCCTTTGGTCCTTGTTGTATGTGACTGACGATTTTCGGACTAACCCGCCGATAGGTAATACCATCAAATTGAAAATCATGAAAGCGACTCTGGCTTGTTATATATACGTCATAGAACACCTGGTTCGCATATCCGTAATATTCAAACGCGCTGTGGTACGAAACGACTGCATCCTCACTGATATGGGAGGCAATTTCATAGCGGTTAGGAACAGGCTGTCCTGTCTCCATACTGATTGCAACATAGAGATTCTTCCGGACACTTTGGATATATCCTTTTCCCCTATATGCCCGGCTAAGAGCTTTCGCGGCCTCATCGCTGCCGGTAATGGATTTTAGATTTTCTAGACTAAAGCATCCAAGAGATACCAATTCAGGATAGTACTTCATACATTACCTCCTTTTATTGGAATTGTTGCACGAAAGTGTAGTAAAATCTACATTATCGTGTAATATTAACTACAAACATTTCTATATGTACCTCTTGATATCAGAATATTCCAACATCTATGAAGTGGATTTTCATCCCTCTTTGCTTTGCATCTTTCTGAACAGCGAAAGGCTTCAGTATATTCCCCTTATTGGTTGTCGATTACAATCCCGAATGAGCAGTGACAGCCGTATCGACTCTATTGGATGGGCCAGAAACATGAAACTCTTTCGGCAATCCTGCAGCTTCCGAATGGACGTTGTCCCCGGGGAAGGAACCATCTTGGAAAGAGTCTGACTCGGGGAAAAAAAGAAATCCACGCTCTGGCATAGGCAGATAGACTTTTACATCTGATAATTCATTCATTTGGTATTAGCAAGGGCTATACATACTCTCCGGTTGCATAGCCCCCTGTTCAATGAGAAGTCAGATCTGGATCTGTACAATACCGGAGAGCACGATCAAGTGCAGCACGACCTGCTCGATCCAGGTGAACCAATCGGAGCCGCTGATGCGACCGAAGTCGATGGTGAGGACATCGAGGATGACAATCAGGGCGACCCAGAAGATCAGGATGGCCGTATAGGCAAGCTTGGTGATCTTGTCGGGAATGAGTTTGGTGAAAAGCCGGGCACCCAGAAACAGACCGCTGATCAGCTGCAAGGTGGATATGACATAGAGCAGCAGCTCGTTATCCCCGCCGAACATGTTGGAGAGCTCGCGGGATATCTGGCTTCCCAACCCGCGTCCCGAAGTGAATCCGATGATGCCCATCGCCACAAAAAGCAGGGCGATGAGAATTTGCATTACGTTCTTCGACGCAACAACCTGTAGTGATGCCTTGGGATCTTTTGCCATGTCAGGACTCCTTGTTTTGCATCAGTGTACTCTCACGGAGGTGTAGAGTAAAGCACGTGGCAACGGGCAACGATAATTCATACCAAAATGCTTGACGATTGCAAAATAAAATTGTAAGCTACATATATAGCAATGCAACATTGTTAAGGAGTAAGAACATGAATGTACCAAAGATTGGAATTATCATAAGCAGTACCAGAGCCGCAAGAGTTGGACAGCAGGCAGCAGAATACGTAGCATCGATTGCAAAGAAGCGCACCGACCTAGCCTTTGAAATCGTCGACCTTCGCGACTATCCCATGCCCTTCTTCGATGAGGTCAGCTCAAACGCCTACGTTCCCTCGACCAATGAGGTTGCACAGAAGTGGCAGAAAAAGATTGCCAGCCTGGACGGATTCATTTTCGTCACCGCTGAATACAACAACAGCATCACCGCAGCTTTGAAGAACGCCCTTGACTACGCATATCCTGAATGGAACCGCAAAGCAGCGGCATACTTCTCCTATGGCTCGGCCGGCGGTGCACGTGCGGTGCAGCACCTCCGTGACATCTGTGTCGAACTTCAGATGGCGCCGGTGAGGCAGTCGGTCCTGATTATGGGAAATGACTTCTATCCGATCATAAACGGACAGAAGCAGATCAAGGACGTTCCCAATCTTGAGCCCCAGGTCAACAGCATGCTCGATCAGCTCTCCTGGTGGGCGCATGCGCTGAAGAGTGCCCGCGAGAGCAAGTAATATATCGATATCCAGTAACTGAATAAACGTTGGGAGGAAGAGGCCGTCGGCTTCTTCCTCTTTTACTGTTCAACGTGTTTCACTTGGAATTACCAAGCGCTCAAGGCCGTCGAGGGCGACATACAGGGTCAAGCCTAGCAGGCTCAGAAGGACGATTCCTGCGTACATGCCGACATACTGGGCCATCACCCAGTTGTTCATGATGTAATACCCAAGACCGTAGGTGGCTGCATAGTTCTCACTGATGAAGAGCACCGAAAGCGAAATGCCCAAGGTGATGCGCAGCGATGAGAAAATCCGCGGCAGGATGAAAGGCCAAAGAATATCCCTCAGGATTTGGGTTTGCGTGAGATGGTATGCCTGGGCAAGCTCCAGGTATTGCACAGAGATTTCCTTCACCCCGTCACGGATGGTTACAGAGGCCGGAAAGAATATGATCACGGCTATGAGCATGATCTTGGACAAGTCCCCGATGCCGAAAAGCACCATGAAGACCGGAAGGAATGCAATCTTGGGCAGGGGATAGAGCAGGTAGAGCACCGGCGAAATGAGCTGGTCGAGCTTCTGTGTCCGACCGGCAAGCATGCCGGTGGGAATGGCGAAGAACAAGGCCAGGGCCATCCCCATGGCAATCCGGTAGAGGGAGAAGAGCAGGTGCAGGTACGGCTTGGCGGTCTGCATGCTGAAAACCAGATGCAACAAGACTGCATGCGGGTAGGGTATGATCGGGGCCTGCATCACCAGGGCCATAAGGTACCATGTGATGATCACAGCCAGAAAGCCACGCAGGTACTTCATCGGCTGCCTCCCAACCGGGAACGCAAGATTCTCTGCAATTCAAAGGCTTCTTTCTTTATGCGCAGATCAGAGAGCTCATGATAAGGATTCGTTGTCTCAAAGACGATGCCTTCCTCTGTCATCACCACGATGCGCGAACCCATGAAAACCGCCTCGGCTATGCTGTGGGTGACAAGCACCAAGGTGATGTTGTTGGCTTTCACATAGGCTTTCACCTCATCCTGCAGCCGCTCCCTCGTCTGTTCATCCAAGGAAGCAAAGGGTTCATCCAGCAGAAGGAGGCCGGGTTTGCGGATCAAGCTGCGGGCGAGGGCGACACGCTGCCTCTCCCCGCCGCTGAGCTGTTTGGGATAACTGGACATCTTCTCCTTAAGGCCCACCAAAGCAAGCAACGCCTCTGCCTCGCCCCTCATCTGCTTGGGAAGGCCGAGCAGCACATTGTCGATTGCCCGCTTGTACGGCAGCAGGCGGTCCTGCTGGAACATGATCGCGCACTCACCCTCTGTGGTGATGGCCCCCCCATTCAGAGGCAGCAGGGAGGCTATTGCGTAGAGCAGACTGGTCTTGCCGCAGCCGCTTTTGCCGATGATGCTTACCATTTCGCCCTTTTGCACTTCCAGCGAGAAGCCTGAGAACGCGACCTTCGAGCCGTAGAGCAGCCGGGCATCCTGAATACTCAGCATTACAAGCCCTCGATGAAGCGGGCATCGAGCATGCCGGCAGGGGAGAACTCATATCGTTGGTTGGTCACCGACTCAGTCCAAGCCATGATCTCCTGCATGAAGGAGGTGCTGGGAAGCCTGGGAGTCTGAAAGTCGGGCAGGTGAATCGAATCCCGGATCTCGGATGGAAGATTCGGGATGTACTTCATGAGGGCTTCGCGGGCAAGACTCTCGTCCTCCTTGATGGCCTTCACAGCCTTTGCGTAGGCGCTATGGAAGCGCTTCAACGCCTCACTTTTTTCCTTGGCCGCCTTCTCGGTAAAGGCGATGATATTCAGGCTCTCGGAAGGAATGCCTGGATAGAAGAGTTTCTCCAAGCCTCTCAGAGCCCCGATGGAAGCGAAGGGCTCGGGAAAAATGCCGACATCGAGGCGGCCTGAGACCACCGCCTCCAGGCGGGCGGGAATCTCATTGATATACACCTTGGAAACGGTATGGTCCGGCCCCAGGTACTTGTCGATGAGGTAGTTTGTCACGCTGATCTCCATCGTTCCAGCCGAAACGGCTTGCTTCTGTTCCAAACCAGGTTTCGCAAGAAGCGGGAAGTCGCCATCGGTGGAGAGAGTTCCGATGAGTTTGAAGTCACTTGCCGTCTGGGTGATGAGGGCGACAAGGTCGGTCATGGCCCCATCGACCTGGCCGGTCTGCAAGGCCGTCTGGCGATTCTGTCCGTTCGTGAAGAGCATAAGCTCTACATCGACCCCGGCCTCCTTGAAATATCCCTTCTCAAGCGCTACATAGAAGGGGGCGGCATCGACGGCGCTCATCATGCCCACTGTCAGGGAGGGAATGGCAACGTTCGCCATTGATTGCTGTTCGGATTTCCTGCAGCCGGGGAAAACCAAAAGTGTCGCGATGAAAAGGACAAGCAAAAACTTCTTAAACATTCGGGGCCTCATCAGTGAATCAACATACTCTACCATAGCCGAATATGCTGATTCAATGCAGGAAGGAAATTATCAAGGAGTCTGAAAGCTTTGGTAACAATCGAGTCCTGCAGAGTGCCGGGTTACGGATTGTCTCACCTTTTTGTGCATTGTAAAACGATTTCAAATTCTGATATACTAGATTTAAGATAAAAATTATGAGTATCAGGGAGCCATATGAAGCAGGAACAGGTTGCCGTAATTGATAAACGGAGTTTGGCGGAGCAAGTCTATCAGTATCTATGTGATTCCATCATCGGTGGCCGATTCAATTATGGAGATACCCTGAGTACCAAGCAACTGGCCAAGGAACTCGATGTCAGCATGATGCCGATCCGGGAGGCCCTGAAGCGGTTGGAAATCGATGGGTTGGTGGAAATACGACCCAGAAGCATGTGCTTGCTCAAGACGCCGACCAAGAAAACCATCCTCTCTGCAATTGCGATGAGGGAGTTATTGGAAGTTTATTCCGTAAAGAGCGTATATGAAACCATTGAGAAAGAGAGGTTGGAACCCTTGAAGGCCCTCACCTCATCAATGGCCGAAGCTTTGGCGCAAGAGGACCTACACACGTATATAAAATTCGACTGCCAATACCATCTCATGCTCTGCTCTCTGTGTGACAATGAGTTCATACATCGGTCCTACAAAGAGTTGAACCTGCATCTCAATATGAAGTATATGTATGATATTGGAATCAAGCCGGACTACTCACAGACGTTCCAAGATCATATCGATCTCCTCAATGCCTTGGAACATCATTCACCCGCTGCGCTGCAAATCATAGAGAAACATCTGCATACCAGCAAGAAAAACATTCTCAGCGGTGCTTTTCTTGCCGGTGATGAAGAATCTCAATCCATCAAGTAACCACCGTTGACGTTCAGCGTTTCCCCGGTGATGAAGGAAGCCTCATCAGAGGCCAAGAAAAGTACTGCAGCGGCCACCTCGCTGGATGTCCCCATTCGCTTGAGGGGAATGGAAGAGACCACATTTCTTCGTTTCTCCTCCGACCATTCAGCACTCATGTCCGTCTCAATGGCATGGGGCGCCACGGCATTGACCGTGATGCCGTACTCTGCCAACTGGCGGGCAAGTGAACGGGTGAAGGTATTGACCGCGCCTTTGGATGTGCCATATGCACAGCTGGCCGTGATGTCGCCGATTTTTCCCGCTATGGACGTCACATTGACGATTTTCCCGTAGCGTTTGGCCACCATATCGGGCAGAAACGCCTTGCACATATAGAACGTTCCGTTCACGTTGACGTCGATGACCTTGCGCCACTGCTGTGGGCTCAAGTCGAGGATTCCTTCCCTTGTGATTATTCCGGCATTGTTCACCAAAATATCAACGGGACCTTTCCAAGCATGAACCTTTTGGACCAGGCGCTCGACAGCCTCAACATCGGCGATGTCAACAACGGCGGACAACACATTTGGGTTAAAGCTTTGTATCAGTTGCTCGGTCTCAGTAGGAATACGTACATCAACCAGGACCACTGCAGCACCCTCCTTTGCGAAGCGGATCGCAATCTCTCTTCCGATACCTCGGGCTGCACCGGTGACGACAGCAAGTTTTCCATCCAATTTCATAGTCGATTCTCCTTACGATTTATCCGAACAACAAGTTCGGCAGGAATAAAACAAGTCTGGGGAAGAACATCAGGATCACCACCAACACAATGACGGTGAACAGAAACGCCCACATATCCTTGATGTAGTCGGTCACTGAAATATCGAGTATCTGACAGACTGCATACATAGCCAAGCCCACCGGCGGTGTCATATTTCCCATCGTGATAATGGTGCAGAACAGGATGCCGAAGTGGACCGGATCAATATTGACTGCCTTCGCCAAGGGAAGGAAAATCGGGGTGAACAACAGGATGATCACCGACCCATCCATGAACATGCCAAGAATGACTAAAATCCCGAGGATGATGAGCATGACCAAATATTTGTTTTGGGAAATACCCAATATTGCATCCGTAAGCAGTTTGGGGATGTTTTCCAGAGGAATCCCATATCCGAAAATACCTGAGAGGGCGATGATGAACATAATCGCCCCGACATCGATGACCGTGTCTCCGAGTGTCTTGGCAATTTTGAGGAAGTCCAACTCACGGTATACAAAAGCACCAATGATAATGGCGTAGATGCAGGCAAAGGCTCCCACTTCAGAGGGAGTGAAGATGCCGCTGCGGATGCCTCCCAACAGGAGGATGGGGAATAACAGAGCCCAAATGCTCTCTCCAATCGCAGAGAATACTTCCTTTGTTGTAGCTTTTTCCCGTTCAGCCCCATAACCGCGCCGGGTGGAAGTGATCCAAACGGTAATCATGAGGCCGATCATCATAAGCAGTCCCACCAGCATGCCTGAAGCAAAAAGCCGGCCGATGGAGACCTCACCGACAGTTCCATACAGGATGATGCCCACCCCGGGAGGAATGGTTGCAGTAATGAGGGCAGTCCAACTGATGACATTTGCGGTATATCCCTTCGAATATCCCCGTTCGATCATGTCAGGCCCGAGCACCCGTGCCTCCATTGAAGCATCGGCGATGGCCGAGCCGGAAACTCCTCCCATGCAGGTGGAGAGAACCACACTGACTTGTGCCAGCCCCCCGTGCATATGACCGGTCAGGACCGAGGAGAGCTTCATCAAGCGCTTGGTGATTCCCGAGGAGTTCATCAGATTCCCGGCAAAGATGAACAGAGGAACAGCGAGCATGGCAAAGTTCTGTGTTTGGGAAATGGGCAGCTGGACCGTGATGGTGAAGGGCAGTTCCGGATGCTGAAGAAAGAATGCCATTCCTGATATCCCGATTGCGAAGGCAACAGGCATGCCCATGACAAGAAATACGATGAATAGGATTGCTACAAGCAGCATGTCAGACCCCCTTCCTGCAACTCTGGAACAGATTCTTGAGTTTAAGAATCGAGGTGATGATCATCAGGCTGCTACCAACAGGTACACAGAGGATCACCCAGGTATAACTGAAGCCGGGAATGCCCTGGAACACCCTTCGATAGGAGATGAAACTAAGCTTCACCCCGTAGATTGCGAGTGCGGCGAGGAAGGAGACAATGAGCAGGTAGTTGATGATGGTAATGATTCTGGCACTCTTTTCTGAGATTTTGAGCAGCACCAGCTCCATTTTCACCAATTTGTCATGGCGCAAGGCAACATCTGCCGCCAAAAAAACACTCCAGGCAAACAAGAAAAGAGAGAAATCCTGGGACCAGTTCACCGGCTTGTCCACCGATCTGGCCACGGCGCCAATGAATATGAGCAGGCAGCTGGCCGACAGAAATACTGCCGAGACTATGACTTCCAGTCTACATATCCGTTCATAGAATTTCCGCATGGAAACCCCCTTTCTAAAGACTGCAGGAAACATGCATTGGTATCATGATGCGGGAGCGTGCTTTGACATAAGGCGCACGCACCCGCATACCTGGCGGAAGTGGTAAGCTAAGAATAACGACTGTACAATCCGAGCGATGCCATGCTTTCTTACTTGGTTTTGCCCATTTCAGCATAGATCTTGTCACGGGCCGCCTGCAGGTTGAGTTTCACATAGGCAGCCTCTCCTGCAGCCTTGAACGCCTTCATGTCGATCTGAGCTTCCGGGATGACGGTCATACCCCTGCTCTTCAGCAGTGCCAAGTTTTTCGGATCCAACTCCTCAAGGTATTGGCGGGAAACCTCCAATCCAGCTTTGTTGCACTCTTCTTCCAAGATTTTTTGGTATTCGGGAGGCAGTGAATTGAACCACTTGCTGCTGATCACCTCGAAATTGATCAGCAGGATATGCTTGGTTTCATTCACATACTTGCAAACCTCATGGAAGTTTCCCGTCGCGGTGGCGGTGAAGGAGAGCTCGAGTCCGTCGATGGCCTTGGTCTGAAGACCGCTGAACATATCGCCGTAGTTCATGGCTACCGGAATTGCTCCGATGGCCCTGATGGACTCCTGCCAAATCGGTGCGCCCGGTGTTCTGATGCGCAGTCCATTCAAATCTTTGGGGCTGGTGACCGGCTTATTGGTGATCGTTTGCCTGAAACCTTGCACCCAGAAGAACAACAGGACCTTGAAGCCTTGGGTCCGTTCGAGCTCGGCCTTCCATGCCTGTACGGTGGGCAGCGTATTCAGTTTTTGGACTTCATCGAGAGTCTCGACAAAGTACGGGGCATTCATCACCGCCATGTCGGGAACATACATGCCCAATCGTGCTGCATCGGTATTCTGTCCGATGTTTGCCCCCTGACGGATTTGCTCAAGGATGTCCTCTTCAACCCCCAACTGGGCGCTGGGATAGACTTCGATGGTCAAGCCGCCGTTTGTCCTTTCCTTGACCGCTTCAGCCCATTTCAAGAATGCAGCATGGTACGGATCCTGCGGTGTCAGTACATGATTGAAGCGCAAAACATACTTCTTTTCTGCGGGTGCTTCCTGCACCCCTGCGGCTGTGAGCAGTACGGAAGTGATGATGAGAAAGAGTGAGATGATACTGATGATTTTTTTCACAACGAACCTCCTTTAGGCTTGCTGATATCTTAGATAAATGATATCTTAGCATTGTCGATTTGTAAAGACTCTTGTTTTCACCATCACAGAAGGAGACGGAACGATGGAAACAGCAGCACATTTGCACGTGCATCAGCTCTCCCGGACAGTTCAGAGGGCAACAGGGCCGGCTCAATTGAGTGTTCTCCTTATTGAAAATGAGCAAGCCCGGTGTATGGTGTACCTGCAGGGAGCGCATGTAGCATCCTTCACTCCCAACGACCAGGCCGATCTATTGTTCATGAGTCCATACAGCACCTATGAGAAAGGAAAGCCGTTTCGGGGAGGCATCCCAATCTGTTTTCCTTGGTTTGGAAAGCATCCGAAAAGGGATGACTTGTTCCTCCACGGCTTGGTTCGCACCAAACCCTGGGAACTGAGAGAGGCGATCGATATCGCCGACGGTTCGACCAAGCTCGTCTTGTCCACGGAGGATGACGAGTACACCCGCTCCATTTGGCCGTACCGATTCTCCCTGCAGCTAACGATAACCGTCGCCGCTTCCCTGCGATTGGATCTGCAGGTGACCAATACCGATGAACAACCATTCTCCTTCGAAGAAGCCTTTCATACGTATTTTCGCATCGGCAGCTTGCAGGACTGCTCGATCACCGGACTAGACGGATGTACCGTCGTTGACCGATCTGACGGCAATCGGGAGTACTCCCAAGACGGGTCCGTAGTCGTTGGCGGGGAGTTTGTCCGCATCTTTGAGCAGGCAGGTCCGGTTGTGGCACTCCATGATCCTGTCCTTGGAAGAAGCATCCGAATGGAACAGGAAAACCTGAAACAGGTCTTTGTTTGGAATCCTGGTGATGAGAAAGCAAAGCAAAATCCGGAAGTATTGGATGCCTGGAAGGATTTTCTCTGTGTCGAGCAGGTCAACAGCGGAAAAGCAGCCGTGGTCCTGGAAAAAGGCCGAACGCATCAAAGCACTCTGGTGGTATCGTCACTACCCTATGCAATCTAACAGGAGGGCACGTATGAAAGAGGAAATCAGGATCGAGCGAAAAGCGTTGGAACAGTTTGTTGCAGATGTTTTCAGGAAGCTGGGACTCTCCTCCGAGGAGGCTGCTGATTCAGCTGAGATCCTGGTTGCAGCCGATGCCCGCGGCATCCCAAGCCATGGGGTGGCCCGGCTTTGGCGCTATGAGAATGGAATACGAAAAGGCATCATGGCAAGCTCTGTCATCCCGACGATTCTCCGTGAAACCCCGATTTCCCTGGTTCTGGATGCCAACGGTTCCATGGGTATGTATCTCAGCAAACAGACAATGACCAAGGTGATGGAGAAAGCGAAATTGAGTGGTGCCGCATTTGCTTCAATTCGTAACAGCAATCATTATGGAATAGCCGGCTATTATGCGGAGATGGCTGCAAAAAACGATATGATTGGGATCTGCATGACCAATACCGCTGCGTTGGGGGTTCCCACGTTCGGTCGGATGCCGATGTTCGGCACCAATCCCATTGCCTTTTCGATACCCGGTCACACAGGCAAGCTCTTCACCCTGGATATGTCCACCACAGCGGTGACACGAGGAAAAATTGAAGTGTATGAGCGCGAGCAGCAGGAGCTGCCCCAGGGATGGGCGGTGGATACCAAGGGACAGGTAACCAGCAATGCGGGCCAATTGCTCCAGGACATGCTCTATCAGAGGGGAGGAGGGCTCATTCCACTCGGAGGTGCGGGAGAACTTTTCGGTGGGCACAAGGGATATGGCTTGGCAGTCATGGTTGATATCATGACTGCAATCACCAGCGGCGGGGTGTTCGGCAAGTCCGTCATGGACAGTGAGGCCACCAGTGCACGCGTCTGCCATTTCTTCGGAGCCATCCGGCTTGATGTATTCAGAGATCCCGAGGAATTGAAAACCGATATGGATAGGCTGTTGGAAGAATTGAACAACACCGAGCCCGCTGAAGGGTGTGAACGAGTCTATTATGCTGGTCAGAAGGAGCATGAAGCTGAAAGAAACAGCAATCTCAACGGCGTCCCCCTCTCATTGAAGGTGTTTGAGCAGCTGTGCTCGATCGGAAAGAGGGCCGGGGTGGAGTTCCCCCAGCCCCTCTTGTGACTAGGTTGTTATCGCTTCTTGCTTCGGCGCTTCTCAAAATCCTGCTTGATCTCNNTGATTCCAGTTCTCAGGAACCGTCTTGTAGGCCCGTACACTGCAGACTGCATCGCATACCGCATCGAAGTTGGCCTGGATGCCCTCGCTGTCGGCATGAAAGCTTTGGGCACGGTCGGCATGGATACCCAGGTTTGAGGCTGTCTCGATTGCATCGATGTTTGCACCCAGGAAGATGAACTCCCACTTCTCCTGTTGCTTTGCTTTGATCAAATCCTTGATCGCATCAGGACCGTACTCCCTGCTTGCGTTCTCCTGCCCATCGGTGATGATGACCACCAGTACCTGCTCCGCCTGATATTCTGCTTGCAGATGCTTCTGGGCATTCTCAATCGTATGCACCGTCCGCCCGATGGCATCCAGCAGCGCCGTGCTGCCGCCCACGCAGTACTCCTTCGCTGTAATCGCCTTCACCGCCTTGATCGGCAGCCGGTTATGAAGCAGCTCATAGGTGTTGTCAAACAAGGCGGTGGTGATGAAGCACTCACCCTCAACACGTTTTTGCTTGTCCAGCATCGCATTGAATCCCCCGATGGTGTCGGATTCCAAGCCGCTCATTGAACCACTCTTGTCGAGAATAAAAACCAATTCGGTCATATCTGCACCCTCCTTAGGCTACCTAAGGAGTACCATGTCCTGTTTTGCCAAAGGTCACTTGGGAGGCGACAAATTCAACTGCCCAGAAGCGGCTGGTCGTAGCTGAACAAAATCTCGTTGATGGCGAATATGTCGTAGATGTGTTCGGTCAGGCAGTATTCAACAATCACATCGAACTTGCTTGCATGGGATAAGGAGTACCCTGCCAAGCCCAAAAGCCACTGTGCCTCCTCAAGGCTCAGCTCCAACGCCACGGCAAGGGCTAGAATGGTCTTCTTGCCCGGCATGTAGCCGTTGCCGCTTCTGATCTTTGAGAAGTGCTTGCGGTCGAGGTTTGCCTTCTTGTACACCTGAACCTCGGTTTTCTTCTTCTGCTGGATAAGCCTGAGCAGGGAGTCGCAAAAGGGTTCATCCAGTGTCTGCAGCATATCTTCGAGGGAAGGCTGCGAAGCATGGACACAGCCGTCTCTGAAAGCATCCATCCCGACATCGAACA
>NZ_DJGW01000066.1:0-7413 GCF_002432845.1 Sphaerochaeta sp. UBA5836 | reverse complement strand
AAGGATTCGTTGGAGCAGCTTGATACGCTTACTCCTTTGCATTTGGTCATCGCAGAGAGCTCAGCGTTCACCGAATAAGTCGGGATCCTTTGCAAGCAACTCATTCAATGCCTGCGTTAAGGGCTTGGTCTGGTGATAGAGCACCCTTGCGTCGCCCAGTCGGCCTTCCTTGAGGATGCCTTGCTCCCTCAGGTACTCTTCCACCCGGGGAAAGTTTTCCGCTCCATGGCCAAGGTGTCCGCTGTTCGGACGGGGAACGAGCGTCCCGTCACTGAGGCGGATGAAGAGCATGCGCTTCTTCTCATTGATCCGGTTGGGTATGTCCAGCCACTCTTCCACCCCGTGGATGAAGGTGTCCCGGTTCAAGCCGACCCCCACCAGCAATATGGTGGCATTGCGGTCCAGCAACCTGCCCCATGCTCCTTCACGAGGGCAGGGAGTGGTATACAAGTGGTCTCCCTCTGTGAAGATTTTTGCATCCTTGCCGAAGGCGACCACCGAATGGGTCGGGTGTGCCGAGCGTATACCATTCGGGGTCTTTCGGGCCAGCTCGGGAATGATTCCGATGCAGACCTCGGTCTCATTCACACTGTAGTAGGGTTGGTCCTCGGTCACATTCGCCCACGTATGGGTGGGGAACACCATCAAACCGTCATGCATATACTCGACCATCGCATCGACTACGGTTTGCGCTCCGCCCTCCACCTCTCCTAAACTCTTGTAGGAGAAATGTGCAAGGGTGGTTCCTTCAGAATCGAGTCCGAGGGCTTTCAAATCAACGAGCAAGCTTTGTTTCGTGTGCATGCAAAGCATCATGCCATACGAGAGTGGGGGAATCAAGGGTGGAAAATCGGTGACGCACCAGCGTAATTGGAGTAAGATGGCTCGTATGTGAGGGTATGCAATGAAACAAACATCTGACCTGTTGTACCAGGAATACCGGCATATGCTGGTGGACAACATTCTTCCATTCTGGCTTCGCTATGGCTTGGATCGGGTGCATGGCGGCATGTATACAGCTCTGGACCGCGACGGTTCAATTCTCGATACCGACAAATCGGTCTGGTTTCAGGGAAGGGCCTTGTGGACCTATGCCACAGCGTATCGGCAGGTGGAGAAGAACAGCGAGTATAAGAGTGCCTGCGACTCGTTGGTCTCTTTCATCGAAGCCAACTGTTTCGATCCGTCGGACGGACGGATGTACTTTCGTGTCAGCAAGGAAGGCAGGCCGGTGATCAAGCGTATCCGCTATGTCTTCAGCGAGACCTTCGCCATCCTGGGCTTTGCAGCCTACAGCAGGGCTTTCAACCGTCCCGACTATGCCCAAAAGGCGTATGACCTGCTTTTGAAGGTGGAAGGGTATCTAGCCACTCCCGGCATCCTGGTTCCCAAGTTCGAGACCGCTTCCCTGGGATTCGGGCTCCCCATGATCCTGCTCAATACCGTACAGGAACTCAGGGCCGCACTTCCTGACCAAGCTGCAGCTTTCAACGCTCGCATCGACGGCTATCTTGAGCAGATCAAGACGTACTTCGTCCGTCCTGAACTGCAGATAGTGGTGGAACAGTGCAATCCTGACGGTTCGCTGCAGCTCGACCACTTCGAGGGACGCCAGCTCAACCCCGGCCACGCCATTGAGGGTGCATGGTTCATCCTCAATGAGGCGCGCTACCGCAGCAATGATCCTGAACTGATGAGCCTGGGAACCACGATGCTCGATTGGATGTGGGCCAAGGGCTGGGACAGCGAGATGGGAGGAATCATCTACTTCCGCGATGCCTTGGGCCGAAGTGCTACAGAGTACTGGCACGACATGAAGTTCTGGTGGCCGCAGTGTGAGGCGGCGATTGCCAACCTCATGGCTTACAGCATGACAGGCAAGGATGCCTACCTTGCCCAATTCGATACGGTGCATCAGTACATCAAAGATCACTTCCTCGACCGAGAATTCGGTGAGTGGTACGGCTACCTCCATCGCGACGGAACCCTTTCCACTCCCTTGAAGGGCAACATGTATAAAGGGCCGTTCCATATCCCGAGAATGTATCTGGTCTGCTGTCAGTTGCTTGATGAGCTGAGGCGCTGACGCTCTTCGGGGACTTTCCCTTGGAAGGTTCCCAATACATTCTGCCATCTGCTTTCATCATCTGAATCAATTTTATACATACCATTTTTCCATATATTGGTAACATTTCTACATTGTTTTCATGGAAATCCATCCTACGATAATATATGTCCAAACAATTACTTATGCGTTCTTACTCTTTGGACAACAAAAGAAGTGTAGAGGTCTTTATGCCTCTACCAGATAAAAATCAGGAGGATTTGTATGAAAAAGAGGATTCTTTCCCTGCTGCTCGTTGCGCTTTTTGTAAGTGCCCTGCTGTTTGCAAGCGGAGATGCTGAAAAAGCAAAAGCCGCCAGTGCTTCCAAGCCCTTGTCCGTTATGATTTGGGACTCCAATCAGGAACCGGGCATTCGGAAGATCATCGATGATTTCACAGCCAAGACAGGCATCACAGCCGAGATTCAGGTTGTGGATTGGAACAACTATTGGACGTTGCTCAGTGCAGGTGCCCAGGGCGGATCGCTTCCCGACGTATTCTGGATGCACTCCAATGAGTCTCAGCGGTATATGTCCAACGATTTGCTGCTTGATGTGACCGACCGTATCGCCAAGAGCGCACTCATTGATCCAGAGAACTATCCCGAGGATATTTGGAGCCTGTATACCTACAACAAGAAGTACTATGCAGTTCCCAAGGATGTGGATACCATCGCCCTGTGGTATAACCGTGCCTTGTTCGACCAGGCCGGTGTCGCATATCCAACTGACGACTGGACTTGGGAAGACCTCTATGCTGCTGCAAAGAAGATTACCAGGGCTGACGGCAGCGTGTATGGCTTTGCCAACGTGAATTCAAACAACCAGGCCGGTTGGTACAACCTGATTTATGGAAACAACGGGTATGTGCTGTCAGAGGACAAGAAAAAATCCGGTATGGATCTGCCTGCAACAATTGAGGCCATGCAGTGGATGGAGAAGATGATCAATGAGAATCTGATGCCTCCGCAGGCAGTCATGACTGAGAGCAGTGAGGATGTCCTGTTGCAGTCGGGCAAGATTGCCATGACCATGCAGGGCTCTTGGATGCTTCCTGCCTTCCGTGACAATGAATACACCCTGAAGAATTGTGATATCGCCATGCTGCCGAAGAACAGCAAGACCGGCCGCCGTCCCTCCATTTACAACGGCCTTGGCTGGGCGATTGCCAAGAATTCTCCACGCACCGACGATGCTTGGAAGTTGGTTGAGTACTTCGGTTCCGAAGAAGGCCAGCTCAAGCAGGCTCAATTGGGTATCACGATGTCTGCATACAAGAACACCAGCGAGCAGTGGAAGAACAGTGTGCCGCAGTTCAACCTGCAAGCGTATTTGAATATGCAGGACGATATGGTGATCCGCCCGTTCTCCAGAAATACGGTAAAGTGGGAAAATGCAGTACTTGATGTTATGCTGAAGGTCTGGAACAAAGAGATGACCATGGAAGCAGGATGCAAGGAAGCAGCCCGCCAGATGAACGCGATTCTTGCCGAAGAGTAGGAGTCAACCTTTCGAACCCGGGTGGCGCTTGGTCCGCCCGGGACTGTCCAAGGATTGGTTTTGCATGAAAAAACGCTCGTTACGTTCTGCAACCGCAACACAAACGTTTCTTTGGGGATGGGCTCTGATCCTCCCTACCATTGTCGGTTTGACGGTTCTCAATATTATTCCCTTGATTACCACAATAAGCCAGAGCTTTCACAAGACCGGGGATTTCGGCAGGGGTAATATTTTCATCGGATTGAAGAATTACCAAAAGCTGTTCTCCGACCAAGCTGTTTTGCAGTCGATCATCAATACGCTCAAATACACGATCGTCCAGGTGCCGTTCTCGGTTTTCATCGCCTTGGTTCTTGCCGTTATGCTCAATAGGGAGATCAAAGGCAGGGGAGCGTATCGAACCATTTTCTTTTTGCCCATGGTGGTTGCCCCGGCAGCTATCGCCATGGTATGGCGATGGCTCTACAATACAGAATTTGGATTGATAAACAATCTCTTCAATCTCAAGATCAGTTGGATTTCCGATCCTGCAATCGCGGTGTATTCAATTGCCATCATCGGCATCTGGTCGGATATCGGGTACAACATGATCCTATTCCTTGCAGGACTGCAGGAGGTCCCCAGGGACTATTATGAGGCAGCCGACCTCGACGGCGCGAGCATCTTCCAAAGCTTTCGGCATATAACCGTTCCGATGATCTCCCCGATTCTCTTCTTTGTCATCGTTACCCGAATGATTGCTGCCATGCAGGTCTTCGATACCATTTTCATGGTCATGGAGCAACGGTCGAATCCAGCTATGTATAAAACGCAGTCATTGGTATATCTCTTCTACCAATCGTCATTTGTGGAACGGGATTTTGGGTATGGTTCGACGATTGTCGTGGTTTTGTTGGTTCTCATCATGGCCATCACAGCAATACAAATAATCGCCCAAAAGAAATGGGTCCACTACAATTAGGAGATGCGCATGAGAAAGAGAAGCCTGATACATTCCCTGCTGCTGCATGCAATCCTGATCGGTGTATCACTGACCATGCTTATTCCGTTTGTGTGGATGGTTCTTACTTCGTTCAAGACGCCAGGGCAGGCCATCCAGCTCGATCCGTATGTGTTCTTCCCCACACAGTTCCAGTTCAACTCTTTTATCCGTGTCTTTACCACGAATAATTTTCTCAATCTGTATAAGAATACCTTGTTGTTGATTTTCTTCAGGATTCTCTGTGCGGTGGTGACCGCCAGCATGGCCGGATTTGCATTCGGCAGGCTGAAATTCAAGGGCTCTGAATTGGCCTTCTCCCTGGTGTTGGTCCAGATGATGATTCCTTCCCAGATTTTCATCATTCCCCAGTATCAGATGATCAGCAAACTCGGAATGACCAATACGACCTTTGCCTTGGTATTTCCCGGATTGGTCTCAGCCTTCGGTACGTTCTTGATGCGCCAAGCGTACAAGATCCTGCCCAAGGATTTGGAGGATGCAGCCAAGATCGACGGCTTGAATATCGGCAAGACCTTCCTGTATGTGCTTGCACCCCTGACCAAATCGAGCTTGGTCGCCCTTAGTGTCTTTACGGCTGTGTTTGCCTACAAGGAGCTGATGTGGCCGATGATTGTCAATACCAGCAAGGACTCCTTGGTCCTGGCCTCGGCATTGGCAAAAATGAAAGGCCAGTATGTTGCAAACTATCCCGAGCTCATGGCGGCATCCTTGATTGCGTGTGTGCCGATGATCCTACTCTACTTCATTTTCCAAAAGCAGTTCATTGAAGGAATTGCCACCTCGGGAGGAAAGTTGTAGCGCTTGTGTTTATGTAGTGTCTCTGCTGATGTGGTCAGGCTCTCCGGCCGGGGATGCCGTGATTGGTACATCTCTTTTTACGATAAGATTCCTCATGTGAGGACCATAATAGGAGAAGGGAAGCGATGAAAATTACCTTTTTGGGAGCTGGAAGCACAGTGTTTGCACGCAATGTGCTGGGTGATTGCATGGGAACCGAAGCTCTGCAGGATGCAGAGATGGCGCTCTACGATATCAATGCAAAGAGGCTGGAGGAGTCGAAGATGATTCTTCAAGCCATCAACGATACCATCAATGAAGGGCGAGCCAGAATAGTGGTCTATCACGGGCTTGGACAGCTTGAGGCCGCCCTGCGGGGTGCCACCTTCGTGGTTAATGCCATTCAGGTTGGCGGCTACGACCCGGCGACCATCATTGACTTTGAGATTCCCAAGAAGTACGGTCTGCGACAGACTATTGCCGATACCATCGGAATCGGGGGGGTGATGAGGGCGCTGAGAACAATCCCGGTGATGGAGGAGTTTGCCAGGGTGATGGAGCGGGTGTGCCCGAATGCGCTGTTGCTGAACTACTCCAATCCCATGGCGATGCTTACCGCCTACATGCTGCGGCACACCGCTGTAAAGACTGTCGGTCTCTGCCACAGTGTGCAGATATGTTCGGAAACCTTGCTCAAGGGATTGGGTATGGAGGATAAACTGGAAGGCAGGGTTGAACAGATTGCAGGCATAAACCACATGGCATGGCTGTTGAGCCTGCATGACAGGGACGGCAACGACTTGTACCCGGAGATCAGAAAGCGGGCTGCGCATAAGAATGCCACCGAGAAACACGATGACATGGTGCGCTATGAGTACATCAAGCATTTGGGCTATTACTGCACCGAGTCCAGCGAACATAATGCAGAGTACAATCCGTTCTTCATCAAGAAGGGGTATCCCTCCCTGATCGACCGATTCAACATCCCCCTCGACGAGTATCCCCGAAGGTGCATCCGCCAGATAGCCGAGTGGGAGGATGAGTGGAAGAAGATTCACAACCAGGGTACGGTCAGCCATGAGCGGTCGCTCGAGTATGCTTCGCACATCATGGAAGCGGTGGCGACCAATACGGTGTACAAGATCAACGGCAATGTGCTCAATACCGGCTTGATCGACAATATCGACAGTGATGCGTGTGTCGAGGTTCCTTGTCTGGTTGACGGTAATGGTGTCACTGCGTGCAAGGTGGGCAGGCTTCCCTCGCATCTGGCGGCGATGAACATGACCAATGTGAATGTGCAACTGCTCACCGTCGAGGCGGCACTCAGCCGGAAGAAGGAGGATATCTATCATGCAGTGATGCTCGATCCTCATACTGCCGCCGAACTGTCCATCGATGACATTGTGGCCATGTGCGACGAGATGATCGAGGCCCACGGACCGCTGATGGAAATGTATCAGTAAAAGAAACAAGGTATACACCCCCGGATTGGTCCGGGGTGTTGTATACTGGTCGGCAGGAGTAATGCCATGCCCGAAGATGAGTTGTTGATCAAGGCTGCCCGATTTGTAGGACTGGACGGGGTGAGGAAATCTGCAATTGATCTTGCTCTCTCGTACTGCGGTATCCAACAGTGCTCCCCTCTGCACAACAACGGACCTGAGATTCGTGATACCAGCTTCATCCATATCATCCGCTCTGGAAAAGGTGTGCTGAAAATGGAAGGAAGGGAGTATCATCTCCAGAGTAATCAAGCCTTCCTGATTCCTGCCGGAGTCAAGGCNNACGACCCCTGGCACTATATGTGGGTGGGTTTCTCCGGGCTGATGAGTGAGGAAAGCATGGCTATGGCGGGCTTTTCCAGGGAGCACCCGGTGCGTTCAGTTCTCAATGTACAACAGTTGCTGAAGGATGTTGAGGGTATGATCGAGACGTATCACCTCACATTTACCAATGAACTGCGTCGAAACGGCTGTTTTTTTCACTTCATCTCCCATCTGATTGAAGACTATCAGGCACAGGGCAC
>NZ_DJGW01000015.1:971-16731 GCF_002432845.1 Sphaerochaeta sp. UBA5836 | reverse complement strand
ACAACAGTAGCCAAATAAAAAAGGCCGTTCCTGTGTATTGGAACGACCCGATAAACTACTTAACAAATGTTTTATTCGTTGTCTGAAGGCTCAGTTGCAGGCTCATCATCCTCTACAGGAACGTCCTCGTCCTCAACAACCTCTTGTGCTTCAGGATTCGGCTGCTCAGGAATCTCAACTTCCGCTTCCTCATCCCGCTCGGTGGAGGCAATGGCAACAATGGAATCACCATTGAACTTCATCTTCACAACCTTGACACCTGCAGCATTCCTGCCCTGGATGGAGATTGCGTTCACATGCACCCTCAGTGTTTGTCCCATGAGGGTCACGCAGACTACATCATCCTCATCATCCACGCTCAAGACACCGACAATGAAGTTGGCCTTGCCGCCAAGACGATAAATCTTCTGACCCTGCGTTCCTCTGCCATGGACAGTGAAACTATCGAAGGTCACCTGCTTGCCTTGTCCATTTTCGGTGATCATGAGAATGCGCTTATCATTGTCTACTTTCAGAAGTCCCGCTACCTGGTCATCACCGAGCAGCCTGATACCCCGTACGCCGCGTGAGGCACGACCCATGGCCCGTACATCCTCCTGGCGGAAGCGCAAGCCCCGTCCGAGCTTGGTGACGAGCATGACCTCATCTCCTTCCTGAATCAGCTCGCAGCTGAGAAGCTCATCACCCTCATCGAGGAAGAGAGCCCTGATGCCCCTGACCTTGGCATTGATGAAGTTGGTCAAGGACACCTTCTTCACCACACCATTACGGGTTGCCATCATCAGGTAATGGTCATCACTGAACTCCTTGAAGCTGATGATCGAAGTAATCTTCTCGGTAGTCTCCAGCTGCAGGATATTCTTGATGCTGGTCCCCTTTGCAGTCTTGCTGGCCTCAGGGATTTCAAATACCTTGGTGTAGTAAGCCTTGCCTGCGTTGGTGACAAACATCACATACTCGTGGGTGGAGGCGACAAACATGTGATCGATAAAATCCCCATCCTGAAGTTTTGCGGTTTTTGTTCCCTTGCCGGCCCTACCGTGAGCCTCATACTCTTCAGTGGGAATGCGCTTGACAAAGCCCTTGTTGCTGATCAGGACAACAACCTGCTCATCCTTGATGAAATCCTCCAGGGTGGCCTGACCGAGCTCCTCACGAACGATCTGGGTGAGTCTTCGATCCTTGGGAGCCAAGGTTGCCGGAAGGGCTTGTACTTCACTCTGCACCAGCTTGAGAATCTTGACCTCGTCGGCAAGCAAATCCTGATAATAGGCAATCTTCTGCTCAAGGTCGGCCAACTCTTCCAGAATTTTGGAACTTTCAAGATGGCTGAGACGACCGAGCTTCATGTCGATGATCGCCTGGGCCTGGATTTGGTCGAGACTGAAACGGGCAATCAGACGCTCGGCGGCAATGGTATTATCCGCCGAATCCTTGATGATCTGGATGACCTCGTCGATGTTGTCCAAACCAATCTTCAAACCCCTGAGGATATGAGCCCGTTCCTGGGCCTTTCTCAGGTCGTATCGCGTCCTTCTGGTCACCACTTCCTCACGGTGGCGGATGTAGTAGACCAACATGTCCTTGAGCGTCAGCATCTGCGGGCGGCCCTGCACCAAGGCAAGGTTGTTGACGTTGAAGTTCGACTGCAAGGCCGTGCGGGCGAAGAGCTGGTTCAATACCACCATGGGCTCCGCCCCAACCTTCAGCTCGACTACAATACGGATTCCCGTTCGGTCGGATTCATCACGGACTACTGCAATCATGGGGATTGCACCATCCTTGCGAAGGTCATCGATTTTCTTGACCAAATCAGCCTTGTTCACCTGATAAGGAATCTCGGTAAAGACAATCTGGTCGTGGTCGCGCTCGCTGGTCTCAATCTCGTAGACGGAGCGGACGACAATCCTGCCTCGACCAGTGGTAAAGGCATCCCTGATACCCTGCATACCGCAAATGACTCCTCCGGAAGGAAAGTCGGGGCCCTTGATATGCTCCATGAGCTCGTCGATGGTGATATCGGGATTATCGATCACTGCACTGACGGCATCACAGATTTCCTGCAGGTTGTGGGGAGCCATGTTGGTCGCCATACCGACGGCGATACCGCTGGACCCGTTGGCGAGCAGGAAAGGGAAGGAGGCGGGAAGCACGGTAGGCTCCTGCAAGGAATCGTCATAGTTCGGGCCGAAATCGACCGTCTCCTTCTGGATGTCCTGCAGCATCTCCTCACCGATACGGCTCATTTTCGCTTCGGTGTATCGCATGGCCGCCGCCGGATCCCCGTCGATGGAACCGAAGTTTCCTTGGGGATTCACTACAGGGTAGCGCAGCGAGAAGTCCTGGGCCAAACGGACCAGGGCATCATAGACAGAGGCATCACCATGCGGGTGATACTTGCCCAGAACGTCACCGACGATACGAGCGCACTTCTTGTAGGATGAGTTGGCCCTGAGTCCCATTTCGAACATATCAAAGAGGATTCTTCGGTGGACCGGTTTCAGGCCGTCACGGACATCAGGCAGAGCCCGGCTTACAATGACGGACATGGCATAGTTGAGATACGAGGTACGCATCTCCTTGGACACGTCGACCCTAATCGTCCTGCTTTCGTTTATTTCTTCCACGATTCTATCCTTTCCTAGACATCCAGATTCGATACATAGACGGCATTCGCGTCGATGAAAGCCCTTCGGGGCTCCACTTCCTCACCCATCAGCATGGAAAATACCCGATCGGCCTCTTCGGCATCATGAAGGGTGATCTGGCTGATCAAGCGGGTCTCAGGATTCATTGTCGTCTCCCAAAGCTGTTCGGGGTTCATTTCACCGAGACCTTTGTACCGCTGAATGGCGACCTTTGAAGGATCGCTGATATTGTTTTCCTGAAGAATCTTCACCCGTGCCTCTTCATCGTAGGCGTACTGCACTTTCTTGCCGATGGTGATCTTGTACAAGGGGGGCATGGCAAAGTAGACATAGCCGGCTTCGATCAGGGGCCTCATATACCTGAAGAAGAAGGTGAGCAACAGCGTCCTGATGTGAGAGCCGTCGACGTCGGCATCAGCCATGATGATGACTTTGTGATAGCGGACCTTGCTTACATCGAAGGTCACATCACTATCGAAATCATCGTCCTTTCCCATATTGTTGTAGCGGGTCAAGCCGGCACCGATGGTGGAAATCACGGGCTGCAGCTTGTCGTTGCCAAGAACCTTGTACTCCTGTGCCTTTTCGACATTGAGCATCTTTCCCCACAGCGGCAGAATTGCCTGGAACCTTCGGTCCCGGCCTTGTTTTGCCGATCCGCCTGCCGAGTCACCCTCGACGATGAACACTTCACACTTGGCCGGGTCCTTCTCAGAGCAGTCTGCAAGCTTGCCCGGAAGGCCGCCGCCTTCGCTCTTCTTGCGGATTTGCTCACGTGCCTTGCGGGCTGCGATGCGTCCCAGCGCTGCATTGATGATCTTTTCCAGAATCACTTCAGCCTGGGCGGGGAACTCATCAAAATAGTTGCCCAGCTTCTCATATACAAGCGAGAAAACCACACCGGTAACCGCTGAGTTTCCCAGTTTCATCTTTGTCTGACCCTCAAACTGAGGCTCAGGCACTTTTACCGATACAACGGCAGTCAAACCCTCGGAGATATCACTCTGCTCGAGTTTCTCTTCATATTTCTTCAGCAGTTTGGTGTTCTTCTGCAACTGTGCGTTGATCACCCTGCTCAAGCCGGTTCTAAATCCAGTCAGGTGGGTGCCGCCTTCACGGGTGTTGATGTTGTTGACATAGCTGAGCACTTTCTCGTCGTACTTGTCGTTGTACTGAAGGGCGATTTCAACCTTGATGGAATCCTTCTCGCCTTCGATGGAAATAGGAGGATCGACCAGCACCCGCTTGAACTCGTTCAGATAGCTGACAAACTGGCTGATACCGCCCTCGGACTGAAAGCTCTGGCTGCGGATCTCATCACCCCTGCGGTCGGTGACGGTGATGGAAATTCCCTTATTCAGGAAGGAGAGCTCCCGGAACCGGCTCACCAACACTTCATAATTGAACGCATTCTGCTCCATGATGCTGTAATCAGGAGTAAAGCTGACCACGGTCCCCGACCGGTCTGAGTTCCCGATGCGGACAACCTCCGTCTGCGGGATGCCGCAGCTGTACTGTTGCCGGTACACCCCTCCGTCACGATAGACAGTTACCTCCATCCATATGGAGAGGGCATTGACGCACGATACACCGACACCATGCAGGCCACCTGACACCTTGTAGGAGTTCTTGTCGAACTTGCCGCCGGCATGGAGTTGGGTGAGGGCTATTTCGAGCGAGCTCTTCTTTTCAGTCGGATGGAGATCGACGGGAATGCCGCGACCATTGTCCTCTACGGTACAGACTTCCCTGCCGTCGGCATCCAGATCAAGGAACACCTGAATGTCTGAACAGTACCCCGCCATTGCTTCATCGATACTGTTGTCGACCACTTCGTAAACAAGGTGGTGCAATCCTTCGATGCCTGTCGAACCTATGTACATACCGGGTCGCTTCCGAACGGCCTCAAGACCCTTGAGAACCTGGATGCTCCCGGCAGAATAGCTATGAGAAGCGCTCTCCATCATCACACCATCGCGGTGCAAGGACGGCTCGAACGTTCCGTTGGCAAAGCTCCCTTCACTCATTCGTTATATCCTTATGCAATAATAAAAAAATGCTGTTGCTGATTTTGATTGATTATAACAAAAATCGAAAGGAGTTGCAAGCTTGGACAGGAAAACAAAATTATTTATTAATTTTTATATTATAAAGATTTACATTTTACACTCGATGATATATGAACAATACTTGCACCACTTGTATCTACAGGGTAAAATGGCCGCATGAGCGACATGCATACCACCTATTTTGAATTCTGGCAGGAGACTGCCTCCAGAATCAAGGATACGCTGCCTGAGCAGGAATACAACACCTGGTTCAACCGTATCGCGTACCTGAAATCAGAGGATAAAAAAGTAATTCTGGCGGGTGCCAGTCAGTTTATTCTGGATACAGTGATAGCCCGGTACAGGGATTTAATCATCAATACACTCTGTGAATTGACTGGTGAAGACATCAATGTTGAGTTTACTGTTGTCTCGCGTACAGAAATTGAACAGATAATAAAACCACAAAGGAACCCAAAGGAAAAAGAGGAGGATCCAGAGCCGGTACAGATTCAGGCGAAATCAAAAATCTCGAATGAAAAAACGCTGCGCATGAAGGAGGAGAGCAATCTCAACCCTTCCTATGATTTCAGCACCTTTGTTATTGGAGACAACTCCGCTTTCGCCTACAATGCCAGTCTTGCCATTGCCAAGAATCCTGGTGTCAGTTACAACCCCTGCCTCATCTACGGAGGGGTGGGACTTGGCAAGACACACCTGCTCAATTCCATCGGGAATTACATCATCAACAATACACCTGAACTGAAGGTCATGTATGTCACCGCCGAAATGTTCACCAATGAATTCATCGAATCCATCGGATCGCAAAGAACCCAGCACTTCAAGAACAAGTTCCGCAAGGTCGATGTGCTGCTGATCGACGATATTCACTTCTTGCAGGGCAAGGACAGCACCCAGGAAGAGTTGTTTCATACCTTCAACAACCTCTATGAGTCGAAGAAACAGATGGTATTCACCTGTGACCGCCCCATCAGCGAACTGAAGAATATTACCGACCGCTTGAGCAGCCGGTTCGAGCGCGGCTTGAACGTGGACCTGCAACCACCCAACTATGAGACAAGGATGGCAATTCTCAAGAAGAAGCTGGAAGAAAGGGGCAGCTCGATGAGCGAGGAAATCCTCAACTACATTGCAACCAATGTGTGCACCAATGTCAGGGATTTGGAATCCTCCCTTACAAAGTTGATCGCCTACAGCGAGCTGCTTTCCCAGGAAATTTCCTTCGAGAAGGCAAAAGAGCTGTTGGGCATTCTCCCTTCCTTGGCTGCCAACGCAAACCAAACGCTCTCCATCGACACCATCATCAAGGTCGTCGGCGAGTATTTCAACGTCAGCAGCTTTGAAATCAAGGGCAAGAAGAAGAACAAGTCCCTGATCCAACCGAGGCAGATCGCCATGTTCCTCGCCAGGGATATAACCGAGTACTCAACAACCGAAATAGGCACTGAATTCGGAGGGCGGGACCATACGACGGTCATGCATGCATACGACCGAATCGAGTCGCTGATGAAGGGAGATGAATCGTTTTCCAATACCATCCTGAAATTGAAGCGTGACTTAACAAATAGTAAGAAGTAATTCCCTGTGGATAGCTTCCGGACACACTGTGGATAACCTCGAAAACCTGTGGATGGAGCTTTTTTGCTTGTGGATGAAATGTGGACAAGTTTAAAAGTTATCCACAGGATGACAAAAAGTAAGAAGAGATTGTATAATGAATTAAAAAGTTATCCACAAAATATGTGCTATTATTACTATTATTACTACATATTCTAATAAACTAGGAGTATTAAGATGAAATTCGTCTGCAGCAAAGAAGCCATCCTCACAGAGATCACATATTCCATGGATTTCACCAGCCAACGGAACTCTCTTTCCATAACTTCCAACGTATACCTTGAAACCTATAACGATATCCTGGTTATCAGAGCTACAGACCAAAAACTGGGATTCAGCACCCATATCGCAGTACAGACACTCGAGGAAGGGAAAACAACCGTTTTTTGTGAGAAACTTTTGAACATTCTCCGCTCACTGCCTGAGTCCAATGTTGAGTTCAACGTTGAAAACGGTATGTTCACCATCAAGCCCGTGGGCCAAAACATTGACTTCAAGTTGAGAACCATCTCCACAGATGAATTTCCGGCCCTGGAGGCTGTTCCTGAAGAACAGTACTTCACCGTTCCTCAGAAATCCTTTTCCGATATGGCCAATCAAACCATGTTTGCCATCAGCGAGGATGAAACCCGCTATTTCCTCTGCGGTCTCTATCTTGAACGCAATGCCAGCGGCATGAACATGGTTGCAACCGACGGAAGAAGGCTTTCCATCGTTGAGCGAACTTTTGAGGAAGAGCTTCCTATGTTTACTCCGATCATCATCGGAGCCAAGTTTTTCACCGAGCTTAAGAAATTATCGACAGACGAAGGAGTGTTGAAACTGTGCATCACCGACCAGCTGCTCTTCGCAAAAATAGCCCATAGAACCTTCTACACCACCCTGATCAAGGGCCAGTATCCCAATTATCGCCGAGTCATTCCCGACAGCCAGACGTACAGCTGCACAATGCGCATCCAGGATATGCTGGATGCATTGAAGCGTGTATCACTGCTGGTTGAAAACAAGGCAAAACGGATTTTCCTCGATATCAGCGAGGCAGGAGTACTGTTGACCAGCGACGAGAGTGAAGTCGGGGAGGCCAAGGAGATAATTCCCTGCCAGTATGAAGGACCTGACAGCAAGGTGTCCTTGAACTACACCTACCTGCTCAACCCTCTCAAAGCGATGGAAGGTGAGTATTTCTCGATCAACTTCACCGAGCCGACCAAAGCTATGACGGTAAAGCCTGAAAGCAACAGGGATTACTATCATATCATCATGCCGATGCAGCCCAATTCCTAATGCGTTTCATCGAACTTTGGACAAACCAATTCAGAAATATTGTCTCCGAAAGGATACCTGTCGACAATCGGCAGGTATTCCTCATTGGGCAGAACGGGCAGGGAAAAACCAACCTGCTTGAAGCAATTTATACACTTTGCTACGGATCATCCTTTCGCACCAACCAGCTGAAGGAGTTGATTGAGCACGGTCAGAAAGCCTTCAGGATAGAAGGCCGATATCTTGGTGACGACCAAGTAATCCATACGCTGGTGCTGCAGTTGAAGGACGGGAAGCGAATCTTGACCCTCGATGATCGTGAAGTGAGGGACCGCAAGGAATTGATCTACAATATTCCCTGCATTGTCTTCAGTCATGACGACATTTTTTTCATCAAGGGGGAGCCGGAACAGAGAAGAAGGTTCTTCGATCAGACGATGAGCATGTACAACCCGCTTTTTTTCGATGATTTGAGGCGGTATCGTCTGATCCTTCGTCAGCGCAATCAGGCAATCAAGGATGGAATTCTTGAATTGTTGGACCTGTATGATCTCCAGCTTGCAAAATACGGGCTTGCCATCCAAAGGGAACGAACGCATGCAGTGTATGAGTTCGACCAGATTTTTCCCTTGATGTACAAAAATGTTTCAGAAAGCTCGCTCGATGTGCATATTGAGTATCATCCATCGTGGAGCGATTGTGCAACCGAAGAGGAAATTGTCGACCACCTGGCCCGCACCAGAAGCCGTGACTTGAGCCTGCTTACCACAACCAGCGGCATTCACCGTGACAGGTTTCTTGTCATGGAGGATTGCAAGCCTTTTTCCCAAACAGGTTCCACCGGGCAGCTGCGATTGGCATCCTTGATTTTTAGAACAGCCCAGATGGCATTTTTCCAGAAAAAAACCGGAAAAGAGCCGTTGATCCTTGTAGATGATGTGCTTTTGGAGTTGGATTTCAAGAAGCGTGAGCAGTTTTTGCAGTTGATGCAGACGTACTGCCAGGCCTTTTTTACATTTCTGCCTGAAGAACACTATTTTTCGGAGCTGGCCGATGAAGGCTCTTTGTTCTATACTGTCCAACAAGGAAGGTTTTTACGCTCATGAAGGACAGGAAGCCCAGGTTATGCAAGGAAGGGGAACCTCTGCAAGGAAGAGAAGTCTTGGACTACGTGTTGCGGTCGCTTGATATCCGAAGTGACAATCCCAAGGCGGCCATTGGTTTTGAGTGGCAGAAAATCGTTGGGAATCGACTGTATCCCCATGTAAAAATTGTGGAAATCAAAGGGACAACGTTGGTTCTTCGTGCTGATCATCCTTCTTGGGCACAGATTGCACTCATGCAGCAAAAAAAGATACTTGCTTTAATTACCAAGAAATACCCATCATTGGGGATCAAATCGATACAGATGCTGAGCGCCTAGTTACTTGACGTAACGACAGTTGCTCATTATACTGCACCACTCGGAGGATCATCCTCCGCTACACTAGAAAATATCCGCGTTAAGCGATGTAAAATTGGAGAATATCTCATGAGTTACAAAGGAAAAAGAACCTACCAGCCCAGCAAAGTCAAGAGAAACAGAAAGTTCGGATTCAGGGCTCGTATGGCAACAAAGGGCGGACGCCTGGTATTGGCCCGCAGGAGAGCCAAAGGCAGACACAAGCTGTCCGTATGTGATGAGAAGAAGCCTTTCTAAACAAGAAATTGTAAAGCGTAAACCGGAGATTGACCGAATTTTTAAAACCGGCAGGACATACACCTGCCGTGGTTTAAAACTGATTGTTAGCCAAAACCAGCTGGATCTTGACCGGATTGTAGTAATACCCGTCCGTCACTATGGAAGCGCTGTTGAGCGTAACAGAATACGCAGACAGATCAAGGAAATCTGGCGAAATGAAAAGCCTCGGATGATTCCCGGTTACGATTTTGCATTCATCGTATATCCAGGAAAGGTTGATGACCATACATCCCAAAAAAAACAACTCCTCTCACTCTGTGAAAAGGCTGGGGTTTTCCTCAAGCCTTAAGACTATTTTTTAGTCTTTCCCACTCCTGTTGTTGCAAAAATTCGTTATGTGCCTATCTTTCCTGTGAACGTTTTCTCACCACACCTCATCATCAGGAGCAGATATGGACAAAAATACCATTCTAGCCATAGTCCTTTCCGTTTTGGTCATTACAATCGGTATGACCATTCAAACCACATTCTTCGCCCCCGCTCCTGTAGAACAGGCAGCCCAGCAGCAAGTAGTCCAGCAACCAAATGCCGCAACCACCACGTTGGAACCCGCCCAGTATTCACAGATTCCCTCCAACATTGCTTGGAACAGCAATCTGCCGGGGTCTTTGGTATCGGTGGGAAATCAGGGTTCCAGTGCACCCTTCACCTTCTCAACCGAGTACTTCATTGTTGAGTTCAATCCCAACGGCGCCTCTGTCTCCTCCTTCAAGCTGAAGAAACACCTTGACAACGGGCAGCCGGTGGAACTGCTTTTCAAAAGTCCACAATCCAACGATGCGTTCCTGCTCTATGCAGGAAAAGACAAGACCAACCCCATCGATGCCAATTTCAGGTATCAGATCAGCGGGAACAAAGTAATTTTCACCCAGGAGTTCGCCCTCCTTTCTGAAGATGGAAAGAGTGCAGGCGATCCGTTCACCATCACCAAGACCTACACCTTCGGCAACGAGGACTACTTGTTCCAGATCGATGTTGCTACCAAGAACAGTGTGAACAAGGCTGTCCCCCTCTCCTTCGAGAATGCTGCCTATACCCTGGCTTTTGAGCCGCAGATCGGCCCGTCGTTTGCTTCTCTTGACAACAACTACAACTACAGAAGGTTCTACATCAAGGAAGATGGATCTTCCAAGAAGAACCAGGTCAAGCTCAGCAATGGTGCCTATACCACCACCAAGCCCCTCTCCTGGGTCGCTTTGGTCGGCAAGTACTTCTCCCTGATTGCTATTCCCGATGCCACCAACTATACCGTCAGCCTCATGGAGGACAGTGATGCAGGCCTGCCGCTTGAATCGAGCATCTTCCTGACCCGGCCTTCCATCAAAAGTGCATCGCAAACCGACACCTTCCGATTCTATGCAGGGCCGCAGCTGAAGGGTGACATGATCATCTACAATGATGCTTCCCTGAACAGTTTCGGGGTAGCCAACCTCCAGCTGGAACAGGCATTGGACAGCAGCTCCTGGCTTGGTTGGCTTGAGACCATTCTGAAGACCATCCTGAACCTGTTGTACAAGGTGATTCCCAACTATGGTGTGGGCATCATCATCCTGACCTTCCTGCTCAAGCTGGTGTTGTATCCCATCTCCAAGAAGGGTATGGAGTCTACGGCAAAGATGGCTTCCCTCTCCCCGAAAATGGCGGAGATCAAGGAGAAGTATCCGGATAATCCGACCAAGCAGAACGAAGAGATGGCTGCTTTGTACAAGAAGGAAAAAATCAATCCGATGGGCGGCTGTCTGCCGATGCTGCTCCAGTTCCCGATTCTCATTGCCTTCTATGGACTGCTCAACAAGCACTTTGAACTTCGCGGAGCCATGTTCATTCCCGGTTGGATTCCTGACCTTTCCATGCCGGATACGGTATTCACCTTTGGTTTCAATCTTCCCTTCCTGGGCAATCAGTTGCACCTACTGCCGATCATTTACACGGTCAGCATGATCTACTCGATGAAAATCACCCAGAATGCCTCGACTTCAGGAAGCCAGCAGGGCATGATGAAGTTTATGACCTACGGCATGCCGTTGATGTTCTTCTTTGTCCTGTACAATGCACCCTCCGGTTTGATTCTCTACTGGTCGGTCATGAACGCACTCTCCATCTTCCAACAGTTGTATACCAACAAGAAGAAGAGCAGGGAGGCAGCAGAGAAGAAGAGCGCCTCTGTGCAGCAATTCCCAGGTCCCAAGGGAAAGAAACGGACCTAGTTCCCACAAGAAATATTATCCGGGGGACCCGGTCCCCCGAACGGAGTAGCTATATGATGAAAGAATTCGAAGGACGTACCGAGCAGGAAGCTATTGCAAAGGCAATAGAAGAACTGCACATTGAACGGGAAGATTTCGATGTGGAAATCGTCGAGCCTGTCCGCAAGGGACTGTTCAAGAAAAGCAATGTAAAGATCAGAATTCACTTTGAAGATGAGAACGATGTTCCTGAAGAGGGTTACGAAGTACAGGGTGCGCAGGATGAGGATGAGGATGAGCTTGATGCTCCGATCAACAGCGACCTTGAGGACAAGCTTTTGCTGTTCGTTGCAACCATTCTTGAGAAGATGGGATATCAGGGCAAGGTATCCATCTCCTTCCGCAAGGCCCGCAAGCTCGGCCTGAATATTGAGAGTGACAACTCCAGTATCATCATCGGCCGCAAGGGTAAGAATCTTGATGCCATCCAGCTGCTGGCCAATGTGTTCGCCGGTCAGATCGACCCTGATTTGAAAGTGATCATCGATAGTGAAAACTATCGCATGCGTCACGAGGAGCAGTTGATCAGAATGGCGTTCAAGACCGCAGAACAGGTAAAAAAGAGCGGCCGGAGCAGATTGCTTGAGCCGATGAACCCGTATGAAAGACGGTTGGTGCATACAGCCCTCAATGATTTCGGGGGAGTGGAGACCAAGAGTGAAGGCGAGGGGCTGTACAAGCAGATTCGAATCACCAATCAAAGACAATGACAACACTGGGGACTTTTGTCCCCCTTTTTTTTTATCAAATGCCTTGACAAGATACAACATCAGTCCTACTGTGAGTAGTGTACCGTATGGTACTAAACACTATATCTTGTGTGTATAGGAAAAGGGAAGTGGGTGAAAAGCCCGCGCGGTCCCGCCGCTGTAAAGGGGAGACTACGCTAACAGCCACTGGAGCAATCCGGGAAGGCAGCGTAGTCGATGAACCTGAGCCAGAAGACCTTGCCTGTACAGACACGCCGTCACGGAGCATGACAGGGGCGTGTGCAATCAAAGCACCGTCTCTTTGTTCATTCTCCGTCAGGAGGAACCCATGCAAAAGCAGGTGGTCAAACGGGACGGGCAGGTGGTTCTCTGCGAGGTTCAGAAAATCATCAATGCAATCAACAAGGCAGCAACTGCTGCTCATCAGGATGTCGATGCCATAAAAGTGGCAGCGTTGGTCCTCGCCAACATGAAGGACGTCAACCCAATTACGGTGGAACAAATCCAGGACCTGGTCGAACAAGCCTTGATGGACAGTGGTGCCAAGGAGACGGCGAAAGCCTACATCCTGTATCGCAGCCAGCGCGAGCGAGTTCGTGAGGGCAATGCTCTCATCAAGGCAACCAATGCGCTCTTTGACTCCTACTTGAATCAAACCACCTGGCAGACCAAGGAAAATGCCAATACCCGTCGATCGGTAAACGGTATGAACAACTTCATTCGTGAACGCTTCACCGAACAGTACTGGCTCAATGAAATCTATCCAAAAGAAATCAAGGCGGCGCATGAAAGCGGAGCCTTCCACCTCCATGACCTCGGATTTTTTGGCCCGTATTGCTGTGGCTGGGACCTGAGGCAGTTGTTGGTCAATGGATTCGGGGGCGTTGATGGAAAGGTCAGCAGCAAACCTGCAAAGCATCTACGTTCATTTCTTGGACAAATCGTCAATGCTACCTTCACCTTTCAGGGGGAGTGTGCAGGGGCTCAAGCCTGGTCCTCTTTCGACACCTATGCTGCTCCATTCATTCGCTACGACAATCTCTCCTACCACGATGTGAAGCAGGCTCTCCAGGAGTTCATCTTCAATCTCAATGTTCCGACCCGCGTCGGATTCCAATGCCCCTTTTCGAATCTGACATTCGACTTGGTCGTCCCATCCTCGCTGCATGATGTTCCGGTTATCAAAGGAGGTGTGGCTCAAACAGAGACATATGGGATGTTTGAGAAGGAGATGGAAATCCTTAATCTTGCCTTCTGTGAAGTCATGGAAGAGGGAGATGCTTCGTCCAGGGTGTTCACCTTTCCGATTCCCACCTACAAGGTAACCAAGGATTTTCCTTGGGAAAGCAAGGTGGTGGATGCCATTTTTTCCATGACCGCAAAATACGGAATCCCCTACTTCTCCAACTATGTGAACAGCGATCTTTCACCCGAGGATGCCCTTTCCATGTGCTGCAGACTCCGCCTCGATACTTCCCAACTCAGAAAACGCGGCGGCGGATTGTTCGGATCGAATCCTCTTACCGGCTCGATTGGGGTGGTAACGCTCAATCTTCCGAGACTGGCTTATGAGACAGGCTCTGAGCAGATGTTCTTCCAAAAGCTGCCCAAGCTTGCAGAGCTTGCCAAACAGAGTCTTGAAATAAAGCGGAAAGTCATCGAAGCCGAGACCGAGCGGGGCATGTATCCGTTCAGCCAAGGATCCTTGGTCGATGTAAAACAAAGGCTTGGCAAGTATTGGGCGAACCATTTCAGCACCATCGGCATCGTTGGGATGGAGGAGGCCTGCCTGAATCTCTTCGGGCGGCAGGGCTCCTTGGTCACCCAAGAGGGACAGGAGTTTGCCTTGCGGGTGCTGGATGAGTTGAGAGAGCTCATCAGTGGCTTCCAGAACGACACGGGCAACTTCTACAACCTCGAAGCCACCCCTGCCGAGGGAGCCAGTTACAGGTTGGCCCGCCTCGATACCATCCTGTATCCCGATATCATTACTGCTGGAGAGAAAGTCGGCTACTATACCAACTCTTCCCAGCTGCCGGTCGGCTATACTTCCGACCTGTTTGAAACGCTGGAAAAACAGGATGCACTGCAGTGCAAGTATACCGGTGGGACCGTTCTGCATCTCTATCTGGCCCAACGGATCAAGGATGTGGAAGTTGCAAAGCAGTTGGTCAAAACGACGTTCAGCCGGTACAAGCTTCCCTACCTGTCTCTCACCCCCACTTTTTCCACCTGCAGGAACCACGGGTATCTGGATGGGGAAGTGGAACAATGTCCCTTTTGCGGATCGGCTACCGAGGTGTGGACAAGGGTGGTGGGATATCTCAGACCGAAGGGGGATTTCCATGCGGGCAAGCAGGAGGAACACCGTCAACGAATGTTTTTTGAGGTAGAAGTATCATGAATATTGCAGGATTGGAAGCTTGCTCCCTGCTTGATTACCCACAAAAGCTTTGTACCGTATTCTTCTGCCAAGGATGCAATTATGACTGCTTCTATTGCCACAACAGGTCACTTTTATGTGAGAAATCAGATGAAATAAGCCATCAAGAGATAGAATCGTTCTTGCTGGAGCGAAAGGGTTTCATAGATGCCGTGGTGGTAAGCGGCGGTGAACCCACGTTGCAGGGAGACCTGCTCTCCTTCATTGAAAGTATCAGGAATCTTGGGTTTGCAGTCAAATTGGATACCAACGGCAGCAGACCTGAGGTCGTAGCACAGTTGCTCGATTCCAACTTGCTTTCGTATGTTGCCGTGGATGTGAAAGCTCCATGTAAACGGTATGCTGAGATAGCAGGCAGAAGCGCCGATGCTCTTGCTGTGAAGCAGAGCGTGGCTCTCCTCAATGGGTACCAAAAGAACCATCCGGACTTTTCCTATGAGGTGAGAACGACTCTTGTGCCAACGTTGTCCATCGAGGACCTCATCTGCATGGTCAAGGAGCATCCTCCGGTTGTACGTTGGTATCTGCAGGAGTATCGTCTTCCCAAGCAGTACAAGCGTGAGGATGAAAAACGAATCAACCTCCCCTGCATGTCACGAAGGGAGGTTGAACTGAATCTCACTATGCTGAGGACGTATCAGCCGAATATGGTCATACGTTGATGATTTGTTCCCAGGGCATGGAGGCTTTACCGAAGTGCCCGTAGTTTACATTCTGCTGATAGATGGGCCTCAGAAGATCGAGGCTGTGAATGATACCTGCCGGTGAAAGGTTGAATTTCCGCCTGACAAGGTCTTCAAGCTTCTCGTCGTCAATTATTCCCGTCCCGAAGGTATCGACATAAATGGAGATGGGATAAGGTACGCCGATGGCATAGGAGAGCTGCACTTCGCATCGGGTGCAGTACTTGTTTGCCACCAGGTTCTTGGCGACAAACCGGGCCATGTACGCAGCGGAGCGGTCAACCTTCGAGGGATCCTTTCCGCTGAAAGCCCCGCCTCCATGACGACCCATGCCGCCATA
>NZ_DJGW01000015.1:0-922 GCF_002432845.1 Sphaerochaeta sp. UBA5836 | reverse complement strand
CCGATGACAAAACGGCCGGTCGGGTTGATGTAGATTTTTGTCTTCTCATCCAGAAGTCCTGTCTTCTCAAGCACCACTTTGATCACTTTGTCGGTCAAGAAGGAGATGAGATGGTTGCGGTCGGTTTCGGGTGTGTGCTGGTGACTGATGACCACCGAGTCGATGTGCACCGGCTTTCCGTCCTGATAGAGCAGCGATACTTGGCTTTTCGCATCGGGGCGAAGAAATGGGGCATCTCCGGCCTTGCGAAGCCGGCTTGCTTCCATCAGCAGCTGATGAGCCCACATGACCGGGGCGGGCATGAGCTCTTCTGTTTCGTCGCAGGCGAAGCCGAACATCATGCCCTGGTCTCCTGCTCCCTGCTCGCCGAAGAGGGATGTATCGGCATTCACCCCCATGGAGATGTCGGCCGACTGCGTATTGGTCAGGTTGACGACCTTCAGAGTCTTATAGTCGAATCCGCATCCTTCTTCGGTATAGCCGATTTGCTTGACGGTTTCCCTGACGATAGCTTCAATGTCCAGTGTGGCGTTGGTGGTGATCTCCCCGCCTACAATTACAGTATCGGTAGTGGCAAAGACCTCGCAGGCAACCCTGCTTTTGGGGTCCTGACGAAGACAGTTGTCGAGAACGGCATCGGAAATCTGATCGCAGACTTTGTCCGGATGTCCTTCGCTTACTGATTCTGATGTGAAAATGTGTGATCCATGTGACAGCATACACCCTTCCTTTGAGAACTTGGGGAAGGAGGAACTCAATTCTGAGAATTGTTGCGCTCCCCTTTTAGCAAGTTTCTTTAGTGACGCCCGCAAGCCGGGAGGCTATCAAATCGACGTCATTGGTCACGATACTAACAGGGATGCTCCAATTGTACAAGAGTCGGTGTGGCCTTCTTTACAGAACAATAATTGTTTTGAAAGTA